>NZDM01000016.1 GCA_002690085.1 Flavobacteriaceae bacterium | reverse complement strand
GCTTGCCTTTGGAGGTGTTACCTTGTATTATGGCGCGGATTGGTTGGTGGATGGCGCTATTGTAGTGGCCGAACAAATGGGCGTTAGTGAAGCTGTTATTTCAGTTTCTTTGGTTGCTTTAGGCACTAGTATTCCAGAACTATCTGCATCGATTATTGCAGTCATAAAAAAAGAAAAAGCCCTATCGTTAGGGAATCTTATTGGCTCTAATATTTTCAATATTGGGTCCGTTTTAGGTTTGACCGCAATGGTAGACAGCATTCCTATTGAAGATGATCAAATTCTATCAAGTGATGTGCTTTGGATGTTGGTATTTGTAGCGGTTATCTTGCCTTTGATTTTACTGACAAAGCGCCATAAATTACAATTCAAAGAAGGCTTTTTTCTAGTGCTGCTTTACGCCGTTTTTATGCTACTAGTTTTTAAGTAAGCCATTGTTATTCCAATGCATAATCACTCAACACTTCTGAGCTTGAAATATTGATACTAGTTGGAATTTCCAATGGAATATTGGCGAGAGTTAATAAAGTTGTCAATTCATCAGACAAAGCGAAGCCTTGAGACGCTTGAGCGTTTACCATCCCAATAGATTCTGCAAAATAATAATTTATGGAAAGGATGTCTTGAGGATCTAAGAAGGTAACGGTTTGAGGGAAGCCCAACAGAGAAATTGTGGCATTGATTTCAAGTGAAAGCGTTAGTTCACCTTCAAAAACATTATTGTAATTTATTTGGTTGATTGTTTTAGAATCGTAAAAATTTATTTTTTTAGTTTGGATTTCAAAATTAATATCAACCGGTACCTCGGTATCTTGAATAGGAATTGAATTTGAAGATGTACCATTTTCTGTAAACATAATACTTTCGTTGGAAGCCTCTAAATCATAGAGGGTCAGTCCTGTCAAGGTAAAGCTGTCGGCGAACCCTAAATCGGCAAGATTTTCAGTAAGATCAATACTTCCATCCAATGCCAGCGTATTATCGGTTTTATACAAGTTGCCAGACGTTAAAATCATATTCATCCTCCCATTAGCCAAGGCATCATTATTGGCTGCCAATGAAATAGAGTTGTCAGAAGATTCAGCAACATAAACCGAATCCAAGGCTGCAAAGTTCATATCGGGCAGGTCTTCACTGTTGCTGTCGACTACATATTTCCAGTAGCTATTGACATTATTTGGAAAGAAATCACTCGCGTTGTTCTCTGGTAAAGAATCAACGGATTCATTACTACAACTGAAAGCGAAAACGGTTACAATTAGAAAGAAAAACTTAGCATTCATTATTAAAGAAATTTCATTAAATATACGACATTAAGAATTGAATGAAAAATAGATTTTTTTGAAGAAGGATAGGAATTGAACTATTTTTTGTTCATTTTTTTTATATAACGCTCAAGCGCCATGCTCATAGAAGGTGTGTCTTTGCTAGGAGCTGAAATATCCACACGTAGCCCTTTATTTTCGACTGCTTTGACAGTGGTATTCCCAAAAACAGCAATACGTGTATCATTTTGTTTAAAATCTGGGAAATTATGAAACAAAGAGTCAATTCCAGACGGACTGAAAAATACCAAAATATCATAATAAACATTGGCCAAATCCGATAAATCACTGATGACTGTTTTGTAAAAAACGGCTTGTTTCCAATTGAGGCCTAATTCATCTAAAGCCATAGGAACTGAAGGCTTGAGTTTGTCAGAAGAAGGCAGTAAAAAAGATTCGTTCTTGTGCTTATTAATGACCGGAAGAAGCTCCGCAAAGGTGCGCTTTCCTACATAAATTTTACGTTTTCTGTAAACCACATATTTTTGTAAATAGTATGCAACAGCCTCAGACTGACAAAAATATTTCATTGAATCTGGAACTTTAAAACGCATGGATTCAGCCACTCTAAAAAAGTGATCAACGGCATTTCTGCTGGTTAAAATAATCGCAGAAAACTTAGAGAAATCTACCTTTTGTAATCTGATTTCCTTTGTTGTAACGTTCTCAACATGGATGAAGGGACGAAAATCAATTTTTACTTTTTGAGTTTGCTGAAGGTCAAAGTAAGGTGAATTTTCGACCTTTGGTTCGGGTTGTGAAACTAAAATGGTTTTTACTTTCATAAAATGGGTGCTCTATAAGTAGTTGGACTTACTTAAATAGTTGTAAATAATAACATAGGGTCCAAATTCCAGGGTGCAAATATATAAAATAAAATACAAGAAATTACCTAAAATGAGCTTTAGATTGGATTGAATGGTCTTGACCATCCCCATGATCAAAACAAATAATACTAAAAGTACTCCAATTAGAACCGCAGATTTATCAAAGTTTAAATGAAATACTATGAGGGCATTCATTGGAAGCAGTAAAATACCAACAAAGTTGATACTGCTGATTTGTTGAAATGTTAAAACATTCAAGGGTTTATACAAGTCAAAAACAAATCCAATTAGAAGTTCAACTCCAATTTTTAAGAGGAGTCCTAATGCAATCAATCCAAAAGACATAAAAAACACGCTGCCATTCATTGCAACATCTCCGACCAAAGCTATGTGAGCAATATAACCAAATGCAGTACCGTTTAAACAAAAATTAAAGAATAAAAGGGAGTCAAAACTGTCAAAAAAAGAGTGGTCTTTCAGGTATATTCGCAAATAATTAGAATTTCCCAAGAATCCTAAAAAATCAATCAAACGTCTGGAGTGAAGTATTTTTACAATTAACAACAGTATGAGGCTCAGCAGTCCACACAATACATAACCGTCATTTGAAATAACCTCTCTAAGCATATACAAAATTAAGAAGAAATTTTGTATTATGAGACTCGTATAAATAGCTTATTTTTGCTTGTCATACAATATTTATGAAGAACACACTTATTATCATTCCAACCTATAACGAAATCGAAAATATCGAAGCACTTTTGCGGGCCGTGTTTTTGTTGCATCCGCAGGTTCATATTTTAGTGGTGGATGATAATTCTCCCGATCAAACAGCAGATAAGGTTTGCAGCCTTCAAACCGATTTTTCAAATAAATTATTTCTACTAAAGCGGCGGTCTAAATTCGGTTTAGGCAAGGCCTATATAGCAGGATTTAAATGGGGATTAGAACGCGATTATAAATATATTTTTGAAATGGATGCTGACTTTTCTCATGACCCCAATTCTTTGATTACACTTTACAAATCTTGTACAGAACAGGGAGTTGATCTTGCCATTGGCTCTCGCTACAAAAATGGCATCAACGTTGTAAATTGGCCGCTATCAAGGATTTTACTGTCATACTTCGCGTCTTGGTATGTACGCATTATTACGGGTATGTCAGTTAAAGATCCAACCGCTGGGTTTATTTGCTATAAAAGAAAGGTTTTGGAATCCTTGGATTTGGATCAGGTTAGGTTTGTAGGGTACGCGTTTCAAATTGAAATGAAATACAAAGCAATTCATAAAAAATTTAAAATCAAAGAAATACCTATTATCTTTACCGACCGAGTTAAAGGCACATCTAAACTCACAAAAGGCATCATATCAGAAGCAATAAAAGGAGTTTTGATCCTCCGTGCTCAACAAATTTTAGGCAAATTATAAATGCAAGAATCATCGATATTAATTAAAAATGCACGCATCGTAAACCAGGGGGAAATCTTGGAGGGTGACTTGTTAATTGAAGGTCAAAAAATCAAAGAAATTGCACCGTCAATAAGTTCAAAAAACGCTCATACCCTGCTTATTGATGCTGAAAATAAATTTTTATTGCCAGGCATGATTGACGACCAAGTTCACTTTAGAGAGCCTGGTTTGACCCACAAAGCAAATATTGAAACAGAATCAAGAGCGGCCATTGCCGGTGGGATTACTTCTTTTATAGAAATGCCCAACACCAAACCGCAAGCCACAACCATTGAAAAGCTTGAAGAAAAATTCACCAAGGCCTCAAAAACATCATATGCCAACTATTCTTTTATGTTTGGAGGTACCAATGATAATTTAGATGAAATTCTTAAAATTGATTCAAAAAATGTTGCAGCCCTTAAGCTTTTTCTGGGCTCCTCAACAGGAAATATGTTGGTTGATAATCCAGAGGTTTTAGAAAAGATATTTGCTAGTACAGATTTGCTGATTGCTGTGCATTGTGAAGATGAGGATACCATTCGTGCCAATACCAAAAAATTCAAGGACGAATACGGAGACAACATTCCCGTTAAATTTCATCCCATTATAAGAAGTGAAGAAGCTTGTTATTTATCGTCATCAAAAGCCATTGAATTGGCAAAAAAAACAGGCGCTAGATTGCATGTTTTTCACTTGTCTACAGCTAAAGAAACAGCATTATTTTCCAATAAAAAACCATTGGAAAAGAAAAAAATTACTGCGGAGGTTTGCATCCATCACCTTTGGTTCTCAGATGAAGATTACGACAAAAAGGGGACCTTTATCAAATGGAATCCAGCAGTGAAAACAACCAAAGATCAAGAAGCCTTGTGGGAGGCTCTGTTGGACGATAGAATTGATGTCATTGCCACAGATCACGCCCCTCATACCAGGGAAGAAAAAGCGAATCCATATACCAAAGCCCCTTCAGGCGGGCCTTTGGTTCAACATGCGGTAGTAGCTCTGATGGAGGCCTATCACAAAGGCAAAATTTCAATTGAAAAGATGGTAGAGAAAATGGCGCATAATCCCGCTATTTTATTTCAAATTGAAAAAAGAGGCTTTATTCGTGAAGGCTATTTTGCAGATTTAATTTTAGTAGACCCGTACAACCCATGGACCGTTAGTCCAGAAAATATTTTATATAAGTGTGGCTGGTCACCTTTTGAGGGGGTCACTTTTAAGTCTAGAATTACCCACACCATTCTAAATGGTAATTTAATCTATCATAATGCTAAATTTACAAACAAAAATTCGGCCATGCGCCTTACATTTAACCGATGAGAATTCTCCATTTTTTAGCATTTTTACTTATTTTACAATCTTGTAATAAAAACGCCTTTGAAGCTCCTGTCGATTTGATTCCTGAAGATCAAATGGTAGAAATTTTAAGTGATCTTATGATTTTAAATTCAGCTCAAGGCGCCAATAAAAAAATATTAGAAGACCGGCTTAAAAACCCGTTGGGTTATGTTTTTAAAAAATACAATATTGATTCAACACAGTTTGAAAACAGCAATGCTTATTACGCCCGTAATATTGATCAATACAGTTTAATTTACCAACGCGTTAAAGAAAAACTTGACGCTAAAAAACAGCGCATTCAAAAGCGCATTGAAATTCAAAATAAAGTGGCAGACTCTTTAAGAAAATTAAAAAGTGACTCTTTGACTAAAACAAGGAAAAAAAATCGAATATTTACTCAAAACCGAGTCAAAAAAAATATTGAACCACTTGTTGAGTTGCCTCTGAAATAGGGGTGAATTTGAAGGATTTTAAGTCTGTTTTTATTTTTTCAGAACTAAATTTACAGTCCCTTGTAAGCGCACGGCACAGGGCTTTACTCAGCCGTCTTTTTCTTCCCAATAATTTAGACTGCAGCCAATCGTAAACCATTGCGAACTGTAACATACGTTCGGAAGCCAGTTTTGTAGGGGGCGCTATATCCATACTTTTAGCAACGGTAGTGAGGATCTCTTTATAGGTTAGGTTTTCAGCCACCAGAACGTAACGCTGATTTTTAATGTCGGAGTCCATTAAATCTAGCATCGCTTTGGTAACATCATTAACGGCAACATAGCCTGTTCTTCCATTTGTAAAATAGCGCTGTTTCTTCTCTGCTAAATTAAACAACAGCCCACTGCCAGAATTCCAAAAACCTGGCCCCAGAATCACACCAGGATTTACAATCACAACCTCTACCCCTTCTTGAGAAGCCCGCCAGACTTCCATTTCTGCACCGTATTTTGATATGGCGTAAACGCTTTGGTTTTGATTGCCCTGCCATTTCGTTTCTTCCGTTATTAAATTCGCATCGTAACCCAAAGTAGCCACGCTGCTTACATAACATAATTTTTCAACTTTATTTGCAATGCTTAAATTCACAATATTAGCGGTTCCTTTAATATTGGTCGCTCTCAAAATTTTATAATTAGAGGGGGCAAAAGAAATATAAGCTGCACAATGGTATACATGAGTTATGCCTTTGAATGCCAATTTTAACTTAGGCAAATCATTTAAATCTGCTTCTGCCCATTGAATGGTTTCGTAAAGTGATTTTGAATTTTTAGAATAGTATGAAAAAACAGTTTTGACCCGCTCGAGATTTGCNCCCTTTCGATAGAGTGCTCGAACAGATTGNTTTTGTTGTNCTAATTTCAGAAGTAAATGACTTCCAACAAGTCCGGTGCCACCTGTGACTAATATCATATTACGAAATTACTGATTTTTCTTTTCTCATCCCTACTGAATCTTTTATCTTTGTATATCAAGAATCACAAAATGACCAAGAATTTCATAGAAGTTTTACAATGGCGCGGCATGCTTAACGACCATATGCCGGGCGCTGAGGCGCATCTTCTAGAAACAATGCGTGTAGCCTACATAGGCTTCGATCCAACGTCCGATTCATTACACATTGGAAACTTGGTTCCAATTATGTTATTGGCTCATTTTCAACGCTGTGGACATAAACCCGTGGTATTGGTTGGCGGCGCTACAGGGATGATTGGGGATCCTTCAGGGAAATCTGCGGAACGCAATTTATTAGACGAACTCACACTTCGCCACAACCAAGATGCCATAAAAAATCAATTGGCTCATTTCTTAGACTTTGACACCCAAGATCCCAATGCCGCTTTGATGGTAAATAATTACGATTGGATTAAAGATGTTTCGTTTTTAGAATTTATTCGTGATGTTGGGAAGCACATATCCGTTAATTATATGATGGCGAAAGATTCAGTGAAAAATAGAATCGCTTCAGATAGCAAGGAGGGAATGAGTTTTACAGAATTCACTTATCAATTGGTCCAAGGCTATGATTTTCTACATTTATTTAAAACTTTGGGTTGTACCCTTCAAATGGGTGGAAGCGATCAGTGGGGAAACATCACCACTGGAACCGAATTGATTAGGCGTGCCGCCAATGGTAAAGGATTCGCCATAACATGCCCATTGATTACCAAATCAGATGGTTCAAAATTTGGGAAAAGTGAAGGTGGAAATATATGGCTGGATTCCAAGCGTACCTCACCATATAAATTCTATCAATACTGGTTAAATTCTAGTGATGAAGATGCGGAGAAGTACATTAAAATCTTTACGTTTTTAGAAAAAGGTGTGATAGAAGATTTGATTGAATCGCATAAAAAGCAACCGCATGCCAGAGTACTTCAAAAAAGATTGGCGCAAGAAGTTACCAATATGGTTCATGGTGCCACCGATTGCGAAAATGCGGAAAAAGCTTCACAAATTCTGTACAGCAAAGCATTTAAATCGGACATTAGCAGCTTAGATGAAGCAACCTTTTTAGATGTTTTTGAAGGCGTGCCTCAGGCCGATGTTTCCAAAGCTATAATTGAATCAGGTCTAGAAATGATTGCGGGGTTGTGCTCTGAAACGGGGTTCTTAGCTTCCAACGGAGAAGCCCGCCGTGCATTGAAAGAAAATTCAGTGTCAGTCAATAAAGAAAAAGTAAATGAAGCTTATTTAATTAGTGTTTCAGACCTGATTAATGACACCTACATCATTATCAATCGCGGAAAACGCAGTACTTTTATCATTCGCGCAGTTTAAGGTCAAACCACCATCAAATTACAACCTCTTATATAGGATTGGTCAAAACGACCAAGTACTTCAAATTCATCATTATCGTGAATTTTTCCTAAATCTTGCGTGGCAATAAATGCGCAAGAATTAATATTGGCCAAATCAATTACATTGATGCCACCAGATTTTCCTTTTGTAAGCATAGTCAAAGCGTCTTCAGGATCCCTCACGAACACCTTCATCCATGGAGGTGTATAAAACAAGCCACCGCCTTTGGAATAGGCCTGAGATAGGAGTTCCGTCATTCCATATTCGCTATGGATTTTATCCACGCCAAATCCTTCTTTTAACAAGGCGTGCAGCTCTGATTTGATTAATTCTTTGCGACGCCCTTTCATGCCTCCTGTTTCCATCACTAAGGTGTGCTTCAATTCAAATTGATGAAATTCTATCAAATCCAAAAGTGCATAAGAAATGCCAATGAGCAGGGTTTTTTGACCCAAAGCTTCAAGTTCTAAAAGTGTTTGTTTTAATGCATTTAAATCATCTAAATAAAACCCACTTCTGGGGTGCTTAGATTGGTTGATCATATCATTTGCCATATAAACCAAAGAAGAACCTTCGCGTTCCAAATAAGAAGGGAGAAGCGCCAAAACTGCATAGTCTTCTAAGTTGCCATAAAAGTGTGCAAACCCTTTCTGAAAACTCGCTTTGTAAATATTAAGATTTGCTATATGGTGTTTGCTCACCACACTTCCAGTAGTGCCACTGCTTGTAAATATTTTTTGAATTTCTTTTTTTGAAGAAACAACTTTATGGGTTTTAAAAAATTCTATGGGCAAAAAGGGAATGTCTTCTAATTTACGGATATCGCTAGGGTGTTTGTATAAAAGATCACAAAAAGAACGATATACTGGATTTTCTTTAAACTGAAATTTAAAAATTTCAAGCGCTTTTTTTTCAAAAGCATTATTGGAGTCGATATCAAAAATTGAATTTAAATCCATGAATTCTAAAATA
>NZDM01000015.1 GCA_002690085.1 Flavobacteriaceae bacterium | reverse complement strand
TCTAATCATTGTTGGAAGTTTATTCTTGGTGATGGATTTTATTGGGATTCCATGGCTTGTCAAAATACTTCAAATTGGATTGCTCATTGTTTTCATTTTAATTTTACAATTTTTTAGAAACCCCAAACGCAATACCCAAATTGAGGATGCTCATGTTATTTCTCCGGTTGATGGCAGAGTGGTTGTAATAGAAGAAGTACAGGAATCTGAGTATTTTAAAGACAAGCGTCTGCAAGTAAGTGTTTTCATGTCTCCAATCAATGTACATGTAACACGCTACCCCATTGGAGGAAAAGTGCTTTTTAGCAAATACCACCCTGGAAAGTATTTAGTGGCTTGGCATCCCAAATCAAGTGAAAAAAATGAACGCACTACCGTGGTTGTTGAAAATTCTAAATTTGGTAAAGTTCTCTACCGTCAAATTGCTGGATTTCTGGCAAGACGCATTGTTAATTATGCTAGAAAAGGTCAAAATGTAGTTCAAGGAAATGACGCTGGTTTTATAAAATTTGGTTCAAGAGTAGATTTATTTTTACCTTTGGGTACCAAACTTGATATTAAACTCAATCAAAAAGTTAGAGGCGGTGAGACAGTCATTGCAAAACTTTAAAATGGAGCCAAGTAATTTAGATACTGAATTTGATATGGCCGTTAAAAGCATCAACGAACACAAGGAGCCATTTCCTGCGGACACCTTGCTAAAGCTTTATGCTTACTACAAAAAAGCCACCAATGATTACAGCCGACCAGGCAGCAGCAAAGCCATTATCAATGCGTTTAAGACAAATGCACTATTTCAGGTTGAAAACATTTCAGAGGACGAAGCTAAAAGACGTTATATAGATTTGGCAAAAAAATATTTACTTTACAGAACTTAAACTTAGGACAGATTTTTCAAGCTTGATTCTAAAGTTTGAATCTTTGCCAAGGCATCGGCTTCTTTTTTCTTTTCACTAGCCACTACTTGCTCGGGAGCATTAGATACAAAACGCGTATTTGAAAGTTTTTTCTGGACAGATTTTAAAAATCCTTTGGTATAGTTCAATTCTTCTTTGATTTTGGCAACCTCAGCCTCTAAATCAATTGCTATGTCAGCGACTAGAAAGTACTCATTGGACTTTACACGAAACGAAAATGCTTTTTCAAACGAGCTATCTGTATAATTAATTTTAGAAATATTACCAAGCTTAGAAATTAAACCATCAAATTTTTGAGTACATGAGGCCTTATTGATCACATGAAGTTCAACTGTTGTTTTGAATGGAATTTGTTTTTGTTTACGTAAATTTCGGATGCCAGAAATTACCTCCGAAGCAAAATGAAATTCTTCCAACAAAGAAGTATCATAAGATGCTGATACAGGCCAACTTGAAACAATAAGCGCTTGATCTGGGGTGCGTGTTTTTAAGAATTGCCATATTTCTTCTGTTAAAAATGGCATAAAGGGGTGTAAAATTTTCAAATTTTCTTCCAGCAAGAGCACAACAGCGGCATGTGTTTTTTGATCGATAGGTGCGCCATAATCGGGCTTGATCATTTCGAGCAGCCAAGAACAAAAATCATCCCATACAAGTTTATAGATGGCCATCAAAGCATCACTCAAACGGTATTTACTAAAATGATCTTCAATTTCAGATAAAACTTTTTGAAATTTAGAGCCGTACCATTCCAATGCAATGGCCGCTTGTTCAGATTGATCTATTTCAGCAATTTCCCATCCATCAATAAGTCGAAAAGCATTCCAAATTTTATTTCCAAATGCTTTTCCTTGTTGACATAGCGCTTCATAAAATAATAAATCATTGCCTGCAGCAGAACTCAATAAGAGTCCTACTCGTACCCCATCAGCTCCATAATCTTCAATTAATTTTAAAGCATCCGGAGAATTGCCCAAAGATTTACTCATTTTTCGACGTTCCTTATCTCGAACCAATCCCGTCAAATAAACATTTTGAAACGGTTTTTCATCTCTAAATTCAAAACCAGCAACAATCATTCTGGCTACCCAGAAAAACAAAATATCTGGACCAGTAACCAAATCATTGGTTGGGTAATAATAATTGATCTCTTCATTGTTGGGATTTCTTATACCATCAAAGACAGAAATTGGCCAAAGCCAAGATGAAAACCAAGTGTCTAAAACATCGGTATCTTGTCTTAAATTTTCAATTTTAAAGTTGGTATTTTGAGTTTTTATACGCACCATTTCAAGTGCAGCTTCTTTAGAATCTGCTACTACGAAGTCGTCCTTTCCGTCCCCGAAATAATAGGCAGGTATTTGTTGCCCCCAATACAACTGTCTTGAAATATTCCAGTCACGAATGTTCTCCATCCAATGGCGGTAGGTGTTATTGAATTTTTTAGGAAATAATTTAACGGTTTCAGTGTCTAAAACGGCTTCAATAGCAGGTTTTGCCAAGCCTTCCATTTTCAAAAACCACTGGTCAGAAAGCCGAGGCTCAATCACCACTTTGGTACGCTCAGAGGTTCCCACCTTGTGCAAATGAGATTCCGTTTTGACCAGATAGCCTTTGGCTTTTAATTCTTTTGAAATTTCTTTACGCACTACAAAACGATCCTTTCCTTCATAATGCAATCCGTAACTATTAAGCGTAGCATCTGGGTTAAAAATATCAATGACTTCCAAGCCATGCTTATCACCCAATATTTTATCATTCTCGTCGTGGGCAGGGGTTACCTTTAAACATCCTGTACCAAATTCTATGTCAACATATTCATCTTCAATAATTGGAACAACTCTATTGCAAATAGGAACAATCGCTTTTTTCCCTTTTAAATGCTTGAATCGATTATCATTAGGGTTGATACAAATAGCTGAATCTCCTAAAATGGTTTCAGGACGCGTGGTGGCAATGGTAAGCTGCTCATCGCTGCCTTGAATTGCGTATGTTACATGGTATAAGTTGCCTTGTCGCTCTTCGTAAATTACCTCTTCGTCTGAAAGGGTCGTTTGTGCTTGTGGATCCCAATTAACCATTCTGAATCCTCTATAAATCAAACCTTTATTGTAAAGGTCAATAAAAACAGAAATGACAGATTCACTCATATCTGTGTCTAGCGTGAACTTGGTGCGATCCCAATCACAAGAACAACCCAGCTTTTTGAGCTGATTTAAAATAACACCGCCATATTCGTGAGTCCATTCCCAAGCATACGCCAAAAACTCCTCACGGCTCAAATCGTTTTTATCAATCCCTTTTTCCTTAAGCTTTGCAACCACCTTGGCCTCCGTTGCTATGGAAGCATGGTCCGTACCCGGTACCCAACACGCATTTTTACCTTTCAACCGCGCACGTCTGATGAGCACATCTTGTATGGTATTATTAAGCATGTGACCCATGTGTAAAATACCGGTGACATTCGGCGGGGGAATCACAATGGTATAGGGAATCCTTTCATCCGGCGTTGAATGAAAAAAATTGTGTTTCATCCAATAGTCATACCATTTTTGCTCAACTATAGCTGCATCGTATTTAGATGGAACACTCATACTATTAGAAATGGTTTTTGTGTTATAGTACACAAAAGTACTTATATTTTACGTGCTTTGAAATTAAAAAAACTACAATTATACAGTCAGATTTTTTGATTGAACAAAAAATCTTTAAATTTACAAATCAACAAACATTCACAAGCATGAAAAAATTATATGCAATCTTACTTATCGGCTTCTTTACAATGACGCTTTCAGCTCAAGAAAAAATGGCCAAAATTGAATTTGAAACCACTGTTATCGATTATGGGACTATTGAAAAAGGTGCCGATGGTATTCGTGTTTTTAAGTTTAAAAATACTGGCAATGCACCCCTAGTCGTCAGTGCTGTTAAGTCTAGCTGTGGTTGTACTGTTCCAAAAAAACCCGAAGCGCCAATTCCCCCTGGTGAAAGTGGTGAAATTCAGGTTAAATACGACACAAAAAGGGTCAACCCAATCCGAAAAACTATTACTGTAACTTCCAATGCGGATACACCAACAGTGGCCCTAAAAATTAAAGGAAATGTGATTGACCCCAGCAAAACAAATGTTTTAAAACCTACCACAAAAAGTGTCGTGGAAAAGTAAATGATACTAAAATATTTAAATAAAAAACACCTTTTCATTAGGTGTTTTTTTTATTTATAAATTGGACAATTAATTGGAAATCCATTTTATTATAAATAAACTTTAAAATAAATTTGTACTTTGAACGTAGATAGAATTCAAAATGCCAAAAATATCAAATAAAGGGATTCAAATGCCCGCCTCACCCATACGGAAACTAGTACCCTATTCAGAACAAGCAAAATCTGAAGGTGTACATGTTTACCATTTAAATATTGGCCAGCCAGATATTAAAACACCAGAATTAGCCCTAAATGCTGTTAAAAATAATACACTAAATGTATTGGCTTATAGCCGCTCTGAAGGGTCTGAAGCCTACCGAAATAAGTTAGCGCACTATTATAAAAAACACCATATCGAAGTTGAGGCAGATAACATCCTTGTGACTACCGGAGGGAGCGAAGCGCTTCTTTTCACCATTGGAAGCATCATGGACCAGGGTGATGAAATAATCATACCGGAGCCTTTTTACGCCAATTACAATGGATTTTCTGTCGCACAAGGCGTGAATGTTGTTCCTGTTGTTTCTCAAATTGATAATAATTTTGCTCTGCCACCAATTAAAGATTTTGAAGCCTTAATTACCCCTAAGACAAAAGCTATTCTTATTTGCAACCCGGGTAACCCTACAGGCTATCTTTACAGTAAAGAAGAAATTTCTCAACTTGCCAAGTTAGTGAAAAAACACGATTTATTTCTCATTGCCGATGAAGTATACCGGGAATTTGTTTATGATGGTAAAGAACACTATTCTGTCATGGCGATTGAAGGACTGGAAGCGCATGCCATTATGATTGACTCAGTTTCTAAACGCTACAGCATGTGTGGCGCGCGCATTGGATGTTTGGTGACCAAAAACAAACAAGTCTATGAAACAGGATTAAAATTTGCCCAAGCACGCCTCTCCCCGCCGACCTATGCACAAATTGCCAGCGAAGCAGCACTTGATACCCCCGATACCTATTTTGATGAAGTCATTGAAGAATATGTAGAGCGTCGAAATATCTTAATTCAAGAACTCCAAAAAATTCCAGGCGTAAAAGTAGCAAAACCGAAAGGCGCATTTTACTGCATTGTCGAACTGCCCATTTCCAATGCTGATGCCTTTGCACAATGGCTTTTAGAAGCATTTAGAGTTGAAAATGAAACCATCATGATGGCGCCTGCTGCAGGTTTTTATGCCACCCCAGGCCTTGGTAAAAATCAGCTGCGAATTGCGTACGTACTAAAAAAAGAGGATTTAATTAAGTCTGTTAATATTCTGAAGCAAGGTTTGAAAGTTTACAAAAATTTGGAATGATTAAAAAGCATGTTTCTTTAAAGCCCTATAATACCTTCGGTGTAGATGTCAGTGCCAAAGCATTTGCTTCAATTGAGTCACTTGAGGATTTAAAGAGTATTCTTAAGGAAAACCCCTCAAAATTATTGGTTTTGGGTGGGGGCAGCAACGTTCTACTGACAAAAAATGTGGAAGAATTGGTATTACACATCAATTTAAAAGGTATTAAAATATGCGAAGAGAACGACTCAACAACACAAATTAAAGTGGCTGCAGGAGAGAACTGGCACGACTTTGTGATGTGGACCTTAGAGCGCAATTTGGGAGGATTAGAAAATTTATCACTAATTCCAGGAAATATTGGTACAGCACCCATCCAAAACATTGGGGCTTATGGGGTGGAATTAAAAGACAGTTTTGTCAGTTGTGAAGCAGTCAATTTACAAACACTTGAAGTCGAAACATTTAGAAAGGAAGATTGTAGATTTGGATATAGAAATTCTGTGTTTAAATCGGAATTCAAAGGACAGTATATTATTACTGCTGTGACTTTTGAGCTGACAAACGTTGATCACAAACTGAAAACCGCATACGGCGCCATCACTAGCGAATTGAAACAAATGGGTGTTTTAGCGCCCACAATTCAAGATGTTTCAAAAGCAGTTATTGCCATTCGACAATCCAAATTACCAGACCCTAAAAAACTGGGCAATAGCGGCAGCTTTTTTAAAAACCCTATTGTTTCAAAAGAAAGTTTTGAAGCACTTTTAAAGCAATTTCCCAATATGCCAAACTATGCTGTTTCGGAAATGGAAGTTAAAATACCTGCTGGTTGGCTCATTGAAACCGCTGGATTTAAAGGGAAAACTTTTGGCAATTACGGTGTACACAAGCATCAAGCATTGGTCTTGGTCAATTACGGTGGGGCTTCTGGACGTGATATTTTAGCCCTTTCTNAATTNATTCAAACCACCATAAAAANAATCTTCGGCATTGCATTAGAAACAGAAGTNAATGTGCNCTGATTAATGCTTTAAAATTNTCNGATAAAAATNAAGATATTTGAGAGTTTTTACTGNATTTGACNNTAATAATNTNTAAGGGTCACATTCTNATGGNAAAANATTTATTTTATTTTAATTGTATCTTTGCATAAATCTTAACAGATTATGGAACTACTTTTGATAACATTTTTACTTTTGGGATTTGGTGTTGCAGGCATTTCCATTAAAATATGGGGTAAAAAGGACGGGGAATTTGCAGGCACATGTGCAAGTCAAAATCCCATGTTAAATACAGAGGATGAACCCTGTGGCTTTTGCGGCAAAACCCCAGAGCAGTTTAAAGATTGTGATAATTCACAAAATTAAATACTGAAGAAAACTGGGTTCATATAACTTGTTCCACATTTTACTATATTTATAAGCATCTTAAATCAAAACTATTGTATTGACAGTTAACGAAGCAATTCTAAAGGCCAAAGAAAACAATCAAATGGCTTTCAATTTTTTACTAGAGACATTTTGGAACGATGTCTTTGGATTTATGCTCAAACGAACGCATAATGAGATTGATGCAGAAGATGTAACTATTGAGGCCTTTTTTAAAGCTTTTGATAAAATAAATTCATTTAATTCAGAATTTAAGTTTAAAACCTGGTTGATTACTATTGCAAAAAACACCCATTTAGACAGTCTTAGAAAGCAAAAAACAACCCTTACAAATCAAACAACAGAAGAAGACGAAAAACGGGTGTATTGGATTGTTGACGATACGCCGTCAGTAGAAGACCGGCTGATTACAGAACAAAATCTAGCCCAACTCCTAAAAGACATTAAAAAATTAAAACCACACCACCAAGATATCATTCAACTGCGCTATTTCAAAGAACTGAGCTACCTTGAAATTTCCCAAAAAACGGACATTCCTATCAACAATGTAAAAGTGAAGCTACTGCGAGCAAAAAAGCTTTTAGCGGCAGTTATTCAGCATAAAAAATGATAAAATTTTTACAAAAATTAGGACCTGGACTCTTGTTCGCTGGGGCAGCTATTGGAGTGTCACATTTGGTGCAGTCTACAAAAGCGGGTTCAAATTTTGGCTTTGGCTTGTTGTGGGCGCTTTTGCTTATCAATCTTATTAAATACCCATTTTTCCAATATGGCCCACGCTATGCAGCCGCTACTGGAGAAAACTTACTTGAGGGTTACAAAAAGCTTGGGAAATGGGCTTTAAGATTCTATGCCCTTCTCACATTAGCCACCATGTTCACCATCCAAACAGCTGTAACGATTGTGACAGCTGGCATTGCTTCATCGCTTTTCGGAAGTAGCCTCAGTTTGGAACTTTGGGCTGTGATTATTTTAGGCTTTTGTTTCCTTTTGCTCTTGCTGGGCAAATACAATTTATTGGATAAAATGATGAAAATCATTATTATTCTTCTGAGTATTTCAACCCTTTTAGCAGTTGGGATTGCGTTTAACAACAGTAGTGGCGAACTCCCATGGACCCAAGTTTTTCCAACATCAAATCTTGAGGTTATATTTCTCATTGCATTTATGGGCTGGATGCCAGCGCCATTAGACGTATCCATTTGGCATTCTTTGTGGGCCGTAGAAAAACAAAAGACTACAGATGTTTTCAATAAAAAATCGGCACTTTTAGATTTCAATATCGGCTATGTAAGCACCATAATTTTAGGTGTTTGTTTTTTGTTATTAGGGGGGCTCGTAATGTATGGCAGCGGAAAATCTTTTAGCGACATTGGTGGTGAATTCTCATTACAACTCATAGATATGTACACTGAGAATTTAGGCGATTGGAGCTTTGCTATCATTGCAGTCGCAGCATTTACAACCATGTTTAGCACCACACTTACAACCTTGGATGCCTCACCAAGAGCCATGAATAAAACGATGGAACTCATTTTAGAGAAAAAAATTAAAAAGGGCTACAACGCATGGTTGATTTTATTGATCTTAGGAACTGTTATTATTTTTTTCTTATTTCTTTCCGAAATGGGAAGCTTGATAAAAATTGCCACAATCTTATCTTTTTTGACCGCCCCCTTTTATGCTTTGATGAATTATCTTGTATTGTGCAGCAAGCACACTCCTAAGGCTTGGCAACCCTCCAAAACCATGCATATTCTGTCTATTTTTGGTATTTTATTTTTAGTTGGATTTAACATTTGGTATCTCAGTATTTTGTAATTTTTTTGGGTAATACTTTGTATATTTGTAATTCAAAATAGATCTATGTCTTCAGAGACGCTCAATAAACTAGAAGGAATCAAAAATGAAGTTATACTTGTTAAACCACAAGAGGCCTCATCTGTAGACAGCCTTGTCAAGCTTGAGGACATCACTGCTTCATCCCCGCTTAACAAACCGCAAAAACGCCAACCAAAACCAAAATGGCTGCGTGTAAAATTACCGACTGGTAAAAAATATACGGAGCTAAGGGGCTTGGTAGACAAATACAAATTGAATACCATTTGCACTTCTGGAAGCTGCCCAAATATGGGAGAGTGTTGGGGAGAAGGTACTGCTACTTTTATGATTCTTGGAAACATTTGTACCCGCTCTTGTGGTTTTTGTGGCGTAAAAACAGGCCGGCCAGAGACTGTGGATTGGGACGAGCCTGAAAAAGTAGCGCGATCCATTAAAATAATGGGTATTAAACACGCGGTCCTAACCAGTGTTGATAGAGATGATTTAAAAGATATGGGGAGCATTATGTGGTCTGAAACGGTCAAAGCAGTGCGCCGTATGAATCCCAATACCACACTTGAAACCCTAATTCCGGATTTTCAAGGGCTTGGAAAACACATTGATCGCATCATTGATGTCGCACCTGAAGTTGTTTCACACAATATGGAAACGGTCAGACGCCTCACCAGAGAAGTTCGCATCCAAGCAAAATATGAGCGAAGCTTGGACGTACTAAAATATTTGAAAGACAACGGTCAGCGCCGCACCAAAACAGGCCTGATGTTGGGGCTTGGAGAAACTCGTGAAGAAGTCATCGAGACCCTACACGATTTAAAAGATGCCAATGTGGATGTTGTAACCATCGGACAGTATTTACAACCCAGTAAGAAACATTTGCCTGTCAAAAAGTTTATCACCCCGGATCAGTTTAAGGATTATGAAGCCATTGGATTGGATCTTGGATTCCGTCACGTTGAAAGCAGCGCTTTGGTTCGATCTTCTTATAAAGCCCAAAAACACATTCATTAAATGATTCGTATTGGTATCAATGGCTTCGGTCGCATCGGAAGACGCATCTTTCGCTTGTTNCTNGAAAAAGAGGANATTAAAGTCGTTGCAATCAATGATTTGGCTGATGNCAAAACTTTGGCCCATCTNCTTAAATACGANAGTATTCACGGAAAACTAGAATTCGTGGTTTCAGAAGACGGTTCTCAAATTATTGTCAATGGAAATTTAATAGAACATTCAACACAAAACCATCCTTCGGCCATTGATTGGGACGCACATCAAGTCGATGTCGTCATTGAGGCTACTGGAAAGTTTAAAACAAAAGAGGTACTTGAACAACATTTAAAAAATGGGGTCAACAAAGTTATTTTAACAGTTCCACCTCTTGAAAGTAACATCAAAACCATTGTTGTTGGTGTGAATGAAAACAGCATTTGCAAAACTGACAAAATTCTGTCCAATGCGTCTTGTACCACCAACAATGCAGCCCCGATGTTGGCGATTATTAATGACTTGTGTGGCATCGAACAAGCCTACATTACCACCGTGCACTCCTACACCACAGATCAAAGCCTGCACGATCAACCCCACAAAGATTTGAGACGCTCGCGTGCGGCGGGACAGTCGATTGTTCCGACCACCACTGGAGCGGCCAAAGCGCTCACAAAAATATTTCCTGAATTGGCGCATACCATTGGAGGTTGTGGGATTCGTGTACCGGTTATCAATGGATCTTTAACAGACATTACTTTCAATGTAAAAAAAGAAACATCAGTTGAAGCCATCAACAAAGCTTTTAAAAAAGCTGCTGAAACTAATTTTAAAGGGATCGTTGAATATACTGATGACCCCATTGTTTCCATTGATGTCATCGGGAATTCACACTCTTGTGTATTTGATGCAAAAATGACCTCTGTTTTGGGGAAGATGGTTAAAATAATAGGCTGGTACGACAATGAAACAGGCTATTCTTCTCGAATTATTGACTTGATTAGAATCTTAAACTAATTTAATTTTTTAATAAAATTTTGAAGCGCTGTCTCAAATTTTTCAGAGGCATCTAATTCAAGGGTAATTGGAAGAAAATACAAGTCCTTATGCGCCAAAGATTGCAACCGCGAAGCGTCTTTCTCTGTGGTCAATACCAAAGGTTTTAAGGCGATTAATTCCAATTCTTTTTTAGAGAAGGTATGATGGTCAGGAAACGAAAGATGCTCAAATTTGAGTCCTAAATGTTTTAAATAATCGACCATTGGAGTGGCATTGGCAATGCCCGTTACCAACGTAAAATTCTTATTTTTTAACATTTGAATTGATTCTTTTTCTTGATCGGAATATATAAAGTCGTCGTAAACAATTGAACTAAAAAACAATTGTTGATTAGAATTGAGTTTTATACGCCTTTGGATAACTTTTTTCTCTGCATTAGTCAAATTGTTAGGACATTTTGTAACCACCACAATTTGGGCACGTTGGGCTCCAGAGCGCGGTTCCCTAAGATTCCCTGCAGGAAGTACCATGTCGTCGCAATACAAATCATTGTAAGTTGTTAAGAGAACTGAAAACCCAGCCTGTACACTTCTATGTTGAAAGGCATCGTCAAGCAAAATAATTTTAGGGGGGTAATCCAAGGCTTGCAAACAAGCAATCCCATGTTGCCTATTATTATCAACCGCTACTATTACACCTGGAAATTTAGATTTAATCTGGAAGGGCTCATCTCCTAACGTATTGTTATTTGAATTGGAATCGGCAAGTACGAATCCCTGGGATTTTCGGCCATAACCCCGACTTAAAACAGCCACTGTTTTGGTGGACTCAAGCAATCGGATCAAATATTCAACCATAGGCGTTTTACCAGTGCCACCCATGGATAAATTTCCGACACAAATGACAGGAAAGTCATAAGATTTGGATCTAAAAAGACCCCAATCGTAAGCCTTGTTTCGAAGCCATACGAATAGGAAATAGACTGGATTGAGTGGAAATAATATTTTTCTTAAAAGCTTCATCACTACGAAAGTAATTATTTTATCTTTGATGTTAAACAAAATCTTATGATAGTTCAGGACATCATTCAACAGTTGGAAACATTGGCGCCTTTGGCTTATGCAGAAGAATTTGACAATGTAGGATTATTAGTAGGGGATAAAAACACAAAGGTTAGTGGAGTTTTGGTAACTTTAGACACTTTGCCTGAAGTCGTAGATGAAGCCATTGAAAATAACTGCAATCTCATTGTTAGTTTTCATCCCATCATATTCAAAGGATTAAAATCAATTACGGGAAAAACCTATGTGGAGCGGGTGGTCCAAAAGGCCCTTAAAAATGACATCTGCATTTTTGCCATTCACACGGCCCTCGACAATGCCTTTAGAGGGGTAAATGCGACCATTTGTGACGCCTTGGAGTTAAAACATAAATCCATTTTAATCCCCCAACAAGGAACCCTAAAAAAATTAAGCACTTTTGTACCCACCGCTCAAGCTGATTCATTGCGTTCAGCACTTTTTGAAGTGGGGGGCGGTGCCGTCGGAAATTACAACAACTGCAGTTTTAATTCCAAAGGCCTTGGAACTTTTAAAGGCAATGAGCATTCCAATCCAGTGCTTGGATCTCCAAATGAAATGAAAGCGGTTGAAGAAACAAAAATTGAAATTGTTTTCGAAAAACATTTGGAAGTGGTCCTTTTAAAAACCCTTAAAGAAAATCATCCTTACGAAGAAGTTGCCTATGCAATTACAACTTTAGAAAACAAAAACCAATTCATTGGGATGGGGATGTTAGGAACATTGGAATCGGCAAAATCCGAAGATGCCTTTTTAGAATTCGTTAAAGAAAGAATGAATTGTGGAGTCATTAAACACTCCAAATTACTGATGAAAAAGATCAAAAAGGTGGCTGTTTTGGGGGGCTCAGGAAGTTTTGCAATCGCAGCAGCCAAGGCTGCTGGAGCGGATGCTTTTGTAAGCGCAGATCTAAAATACCATGATTTCTTTAGCGCAGACGATCAAATTTTACTCCTAGATATTGGCCATTACGAAAGTGAGCAATACATAAAAACTCTTTTGGTGTCCTATCTTAGAAAAAAAATTCCTAATTTTGCAATCCTTTTATCAAAGATTAATACAAACCCTGTAAAGTATAAATAACCATGGCTAAGAAGAAAGAGCTGACAGTTGAAGAGAAACTCAGAGCACTGTACAATTTACAACTTATAGATTCCAGAGTGGATGAAATTCGCAATGTCCGTGGAGAACTCCCTCTAGAGGTACGCGATTTAGAAGATGAAGTTGAAGGTTTTAAACTCAGACATCAAAAATTAGAGGACAACCTTAAAGAGATTGACAACCAAATCAAATCAAAGAAAAATTTGATTGAAGAATCAAAAGTTTTGATCAAAAAATACAACGAACAACAAAAAAATGTTCGTAACAATAGAGAATTTAATTCTCTAGCAAAAGAAGTTGAGTTCCAAGAACTAGAAATTCAATTGGCTGAAAAACATATCAAAGAATTTAGAGCTCAAATAGAGCAGAAAAAAGAAGTGATTGAAGGAACCAAAGAACGTTTAGAAGAGCGCGAAGCCCACCTCAAACACAAAAAAAACGATTTGGATGCCATTCTTGCCGAAACAGAAAAAGAAGAGGAAGTATTGCTTGGTAAGTCCGAGGAATACAAAACTAAAATCGAGGAGCGCTTGGCCAAAGCATATACTAAAATTCGCGGCAGTGTGAAGAATGGATTGGCAGTTGTTCCTATTGAAAGAGGTGCTTCTGGTGGGTCCTACTTTATCATTCCTCCACAAATACAGGTTGAAATTGCTTCACGTAAAAAAATCATTACCGACGAACACAGTGGCCGAATTTTGGTCGATGCGGAGCTTGCCGATGAGCAAAAAGTGAAAATGGAAAAGTTGTTTTCTAAGATGTAACAACCCTCTAAATAGAATTAAAAACCCTCATAAATTTGAGGGTTTTTTTATGGCTTAAATATAACTCCAGCTCTATTTTTAATATAAATTTCACAGATTTTCAGCAAATGATTGATAATTTTACATGAAACTTAAATTTATGAAACGCCTTCTCATCATACTGACCATCTTATTTTGCAAACTAAGCAGTTGCCAAAGCCCAATAAAAAATCCTAAACAACAAGCTGTCATCAAAGCCAAGCCTGTTGAAGTACCCATTGAAAATAGCATCGCCAGAGCCTATTTTGCGAGTGGCTGTTTCTGGTGTGTCGAAGCGATATATGAAAGTGTCATAGGCGTTCTAGAGTCAGTCAGCGGATATGCAGGAGGCTTTACCAAAAATCCCACTTACGAACTGAGCAATACGGGAAGAACCGGTCATGCCGAAACTGTAGAAGTCTATTACGACCCTAAGCTTGTAAGTTTTTCCACCTTGCTGGATGTGTATTTTGGATCGCAAAATGTGGGCCAAGTAAATGGCCAAGGGCCAGACATAGGTTCACAATACCGCTCCATTGTGTTCTATCAAAACGAAACCCAAAAAACACTCATATTAAATAAAATTTCCGAAATTGAAAAAATGCAAAACACCAA
>NZDM01000014.1 GCA_002690085.1 Flavobacteriaceae bacterium | reverse complement strand
AAGAAGAATAAATGTTAATAATCATTTGAAATAATAAGGATAAACTTTTTTAGTTTATCCTTTTTTTTATGCAATTTTGTTAGACTTACAACATTCCTATAATTATGAAATATAAATCAAGAAAAAAAGCCATTCTTTTGCTCGCTGATGGTACCATATTTTATGGAAAAGCAATTGGAAAAGAAGGGACTGCTTTTGGAGAAGTTTGCTTCAACACGGGAATGACGGGCTATCAAGAAATTTTCACGGATCCCTCCTATTTTGGTCAATTAATGGTCACTGCAAATGTTCATATTGGCAACTATGGTGTCAATGCTTCAGAAGTGGAATCAGACAGCATTAAGATTGCAGGCTTAATTTGTAAAAACTTTAGTTATGACTACTCGCGCATCGATTCAAATGGCAGTCTTTTGGACTTTTTTGAGGTCAATGATCTTTTCGCTATTTCTGATGTAGATACAAGAGCTCTTGTCAGTTACATCCGCGAAAATGGTGCTATGAATGCAGTCATATCTACTGAAATTGACAATATAGATGGTTTAAAACAACAGCTTTCGGAAGTGCCCAACATGGAAGGATTAGAATTGGCTTCTAAAGTTTCAACCAAGGAACCTTACTATTTTGGTGATGAAAATGCAAGCTATAAAATTGCAGCTTTGGATATTGGAATTAAGAAAAATATCTTGAGAAATTTTGCAAAACGTGACGCCTATATAAAAGTATTCCCTTTTGATGCTACTTTTGAAGATTTGAGCGCTTGGAATCCGGATGGATATTTTCTTTCAAACGGACCTGGAGATCCAGAACCTCTTTCAGAAGCACAAGCGCTTGCCAAAACTGTTATTGAGAAAAATTTACCGCTTTTTGGAATATGCCTAGGGCATCAAGTCATCGCCTTGGCAAACGGAGTTTCTACCTATAAAATGTACAATGGCCATCGCGGCATCAACCATCCTGTTAAGAATTTAAAAACAGGAAAAGGTGAAATTACCTCACAAAATCATGGATTTGCGGTGCAAAGAGAGGAGGCAGAGTCCCATCCCGGTCTTGAAATTACCCATTTGCACCTCAACGACAATACCGTTGCAGGTTTAGCCGTAAAAAATAAAAAATGTTTTTCTGTTCAGTACCATCCTGAGGCCAGTCCTGGACCACATGACTCGTCATATCTATTTGATGATTTCATCGCGCTTTTGAAATAAAAAACGATTTTAAGTTCCTTTTTTACTCAAGTCTGACACGAAAAGGATGTAGTTAATAACGACCATTTCACAATTTTATAATGCGTCATAAGGTTTCATTTTTGTATTTTTACAGCGTTAATCAAACAAAAGATTTTTTATGAGCACCATTGCGAAAATTCATGCCAGACAAATTTTAGATTCAAGAGGCAACCCCACCGTTGAAGTAGATGTTACTACCGACAATGGTTTTTTTGGACGGGCTGCGGTCCCATCAGGAGCCTCTACTGGAGAACACGAAGCCGTTGAGCTTCGCGATGGTGGTGCTGCTTACATGGGTAAGGGAGTTTCACAAGCGGTTGTAAATGTCAATGCTGTTCTTGCCGATGCACTGCAAGGCCTTTCGGTATTTGAACAAGAAATGATCGATAAAACCATGATTGATTTAGACGGTACTCCCAACAAATCAAAACTTGGTGCCAACGCTATTTTAGGCGTGTCTTTAGCTGTAGCCAAAGCCGCCGCTGCTGCCTCTAAAACTTCACTATACCAATATATCGGAGGAGAAAACGCCAAAACATTGCCGGTACCCATGATGAATATTATCAATGGTGGATCGCACAGTGATGCACCTATTGCCTTTCAGGAATTTATGGTTATGCCTGTGAAAGCCAAAAATTTCACCCACGCCATGCAAATGGGCACTGAAATTTTTCACAACCTCAAAAAAGTTTTACACGACCGAAACTTGAGTACCGCTGTTGGAGATGAGGGTGGTTTTGCACCCACGCTCGACGGAACAGAGGATGCACTTGATACCATTGCAATAGCCGTAAAAAATGCTGGATATTCCCTGGGTGATGAGGTAATGATTGCCTTGGATTGTGCCTCTGCAGAATTTTATGTGGATGGCAAATATGACTATTCAAAATTTGAAGGGCCCTTAGGAAAAGTGAGAACCAGTCAAGAGCAAGCAGATTATTTAGCCGAACTAGCTAAAAAATATCCTATTATTTCCATTGAAGATGGCATGGATGAAAACGACTGGGATGGCTGGAAGTATTTGACAGAAAAGATTGGAGATAAAGTTCAACTTGTAGGGGATGATCTATTTGTGACCAATGTAGAGCGGCTCTCAAAAGGCATTAAAAACAAGATTGCCAATTCAATTTTAGTTAAAGTCAATCAAATAGGGACTTTGACAGAAACAATTGCAGCTGTTAATATGGCCCATGAAGCGGGCTATACCTCGGTAATGTCACATCGCTCTGGAGAAACAGAAGACAACACCATTGCTGATTTAGCCGTCGCATTAAGCACTGGACAAATCAAAACAGGGTCAGCATCTAGAAGTGACCGTATGGCAAAATACAACCAATTGCTGCGCATTGAGGAAGCTTTAAAGGAAGAGGCCTACTATCCTCAAAACAATGCTTTTAAGATAAATTAAATCCGTTTGAGAATTTATTTTTTATAATAACGTCATTTCAACATGGCACTATTTTTATTTCAAAGCTGCAATAAACTGGTTTTCTAATTGATAAAACCGAGGCATTTTACTACATTTGTATTCTTAAATCCACATCAATTCATTAGATCAAATGTCAGAAAAAGTATCTTTAAAAATCAATGGTGAAACTTTCGACCTTCCTATTGTTCAAGGGACGGAACAAGAAAAAGCAATTAACATAAGCTCTCTCAGAGCCGCTACCGGCGGAATTATTACAATAGATCCGGGTTTTAAAAATACCGGTTCTTGTCAGAGTGGTATTACGTTTTTAGACGGAGAAAAAGGAGTTTTGAGATACCGTGGCTATTCAATTGAAGAACTGGCTGAAAAGGCCGATTTTTTAGAGGTAGCCTTTCTACTAATTTTTGGTGAACTTCCAACTTTACAAGAACTGAATAAATTTCATGAAGATATTAAAGAGAGCTCTATTGTTGATGACGACATTCGTAAAATATTAGATGCTTTTCCAAAAGCAGCCCACCCAATGGGTATTCTCTCATCTTTAACAAGTGCTTTAACCGCTTTTAACCCATCTAAAGACCAAATTAACAGCATTAACTATGAGCGAAGCAAACAGGCATTGTATGACAACATTGTTATGGTTTTGGGTAAAATTCCCGTTTTAGTCACATGGACATACAGAAAAAAGCATGGATTGCCGTTAGAGTACGGGGATAATAATCTCGGCTATGTTGAAAACATCTTAAAAATGATGTTTAAAAAACCAAATAAGGATTACGTTGAAAATCCTGTTTTAGTAAAAGCCTTGAACAAGCTTCTTATTTTACATGCGGATCATGAGCAAAATTGTTCTACTTCCACAGTTCGTATTGTTGGATCTTCACATGCAGGTCTATTTGCTTCTATATCTTCAGGTATTTCTGCCCTGTGGGGCCCATTACATGGAGGTGCTAATCAAGCCGTACTTGAAATGTTAGAATCGATCAAAGAGGATGGAGGTGATACAAAAAAATATATGGCTAAAGCTAAAGATAAAAGTGACCCTTTTAGGTTAATGGGCTTTGGTCACAGGGTGTATAAAAACTTTGATCCTCGTGCTAAAATCATAAAGGTAGCAGCAGATGAAGTTCTAAATGACTTAGGGGTGGATGATCCCATTTTAGAAATTGCAAAAGCACTTGAAAAAGAAGCTCTCTCTGACCCTTATTTTGTCGATCGCAAACTTTATCCAAATGTTGACTTTTATTCTGGTATTATTTACCGTGCGATGGGAATTCCTGTGGACATGTTCACAGTCATGTTTGCCTTGGGCCGTTTGCCTGGGTGGATTGGTCATTGGCGTGAAATGCGATTGCGAAAAGAACCCATTGGTCGCCCCCGTCAGGTTTATACTGGAAACAGTTACCGTCCTTTCGAGTCTTGTAGAGACTAGATATAAACTTTTGTTATGATTCAGTTGAATGTTGTCAATGAAACCAATCGATTGAAAGCGGTCGTTCTAGGAACAGCACAGAACAATGGCCCTACACCCACTCCAGCAGCGTGTTATGACCCAAGCAGTTTAATGCATGTCAAAGCCGGCACCTATCCTTTGGAGCTACAAATGTTAGAGGAAATAAATGCATTAGAAGATGTTTTTAAGCGTTACAATGTGACTGTTTTTAGGCCTCATATCATCCCTAATTGCAACCAGATTTTTGTTAGAGATGTTGCGTTTGTCATTGACGATAAAATCATAAAATCCAATATTTTACCCGATCGTGAAAATGAGTTTTCTGCCATGTCTTATATTTTAGACCAAATTGATTCAACAAAAATTATTGAATTGCCCGAAACATGTCATATTGAAGGGGGTGACGTTATTCTTTTCAATGATTATTTATTTGTTGGTGTCTACACAGGTTCTGATTATTCTGACTTTATTACTGCACGTACAAATCAAAAGGCTATTGATGCTCTTAAATCATTGTTTCCTCACAAGATTCTTAAAACTTTTGAGCTTAAAAAGTCCAATACCGAACCTGAAGAAAATGCCCTGCATTTGGATTGTTGTTTCCAGCCTATAGGGAAGGGCAAAGCCTTGATTCATAAAGCAGGGTTTTTAAATCCTTTGGACTGTCAATTTTTAGAGAATCTGTTTGGAAAAGAAAATTTATTCCAAGCTTCCAAAACTGAAATGGCCAGCATGAATTGTAATGTATTTTCAATTTCAGAAGACATTGTTGTTTCAGAAAAAAATTTCACCCGTCTGAACCAATGGCTACGCCTTCAAGGTTTTATTGTTGAAGAAGTTGCATATTCAGAAATTTCTAAACAAGGCGGGTTGTTTCGTTGTTCAACCATGCCATTAATTCGCACTTGATATGAATTGCCAAATCAGCAATAGCATCTTAATGATTCGCCCCATTCAATTTCGAATGAACGAGCAAACAGCCGTTAACAATTATTATCAGAAAGTTCTAGCTAATTTAAGCCCTTCAGCCATCAACAGTAAGGCGGTTCAGGAGTTTGATGCTTTTGTAGATAAATTAAGAGCGGTCGGGATTCAAGTCATTGTCATGAACGACACCCAAGAATTTGATACCCCAGATTCTATCTTCCCGAATAATTGGATTTCATTTCACAGTAATGGATCCATTGCACTGTATCCAATGTTTGCTAAAAATAGACGTTTGGAACGCAAAGAATCTATATTGCAAGGTGTGGAAAAACAAGGATTTTTAATCAATTTTGTTCAAGATTACACAAATGCTGAAGCTGCTTCGGTATTCTTAGAAGGAACAGGCAGTGTTATTTTAGACCGTATAAACAGAAAAGCGTATTGCGCCCTTTCACCTCGTGCAGACGAGGGATTGTTTATCGAGTTTTGCGAAGATTTTGATTATTTTCCCGTCATTTTTTCAGCCTATCAAACCGTGGCTGAAGCGCGCAAGAAAATATACCATACCAATGTCATGATGTGTATTGGAGACCGCTTTGCAGTCGTTTGCCTGGCTTCAATTGACGATAAAAAGGAACGTAAAAATGTTTTGATGCATTTAAAGCAAGACGGTAAACAAATCATTGATATTTCAGAAAGTCAAGTTCATCAATTTGCGGGTAATATGCTTCAATTAAAAGGTACCGATGAAATTCCTTACCTCGTTATGAGTCAATCTGCTTTTGATTGTCTAGAACCAGCTCAAATAAAAGTCCTTGAAAACCACGGTTCCATCATTTCAAGTCCCTTACCTACCATAGAAGCTTGTGGCGGGGGGAGTGCGCGATGCATGATGGCTGAGATATTTTTGCCTAAAGCGACTTAAATTTAGCTTTAAAAAAATGTATCTTTGAAATTGAAATAGAACGCCTAATGCACCTTCAATCTCGTTTATCGAAGCACATACAAACTGCGTTTGAGATGCTGTTTTCTTCATCCATTGGGTCGGTTGAGTTTCAATCTACCCGTAAAGATTTTGAAGGGGACATCACTGTTGTTACATTTCCAATGTTAAGAAAGGTCAAAATGAACCCTGCAGTATTGGGAGAACAATTGGGGCAGTATTTGGTTGAAAATTCAGAAGAAGTTGTTGGTTTTAATGTGGTTAAAGGTTTTTTAAATCTTGTGCTTTGCGATGCCTATTATATGGAAATTTTCCGGGCTTTAAATTCTGATTCAAACTATGGCTTTTCGGACCCTTCTACTAAAGGGGCAGTGATGGTAGAATACTCATCTCCCAATACCAACAAACCCCTTCATTTAGGCCATATACGCAACAATCTTATGGGTTACAGTGTCGCTCAGATTTTAAAGGCGGCAGGGCACAAGGTTTATAAAACTCAAATCATCAATGACCGCGGTATTCACATTTGTAAAAGCATGCTTGCCTGGCAGCGCTATGGCGAAGGTCAAACTCCGGAAAGTTCAGCCCTGAAAGGCGATAAATTTGTGGGAAATTTTTATGTAAAATTCGATCAAGTTTATAAGACCGAAATAGCCGAATTAGAAGCGCAAGGGTACACTAAAGAAGAAGCTAAAACCAAAGCACCAATTCTTTTAGAAGCCCAAGAAATGCTTTNAAAATGGGAAGCCGGCGATGCAGATACTGTCGCTTTATGGNAACAAATGAACCAATGGGTTTATGCTGGCTTTGAAGTCACTTATAAAAACCTAGGNGTTGATTTTGATNGTTATTATTATGAAAGTCANACCTATTTATTNGGCAAATCTTTCATNGATGAAGGATTGAAATCNGAGGTCTTTTACAGAAAATCTGATGGTTCGGTTTGGTGTGATTTNTCTCAAGACGGTTTGGATGAAAAAATTGTTTTACGNGCCGANGGNACCGCCGTTTATATGACTCAAGATATTGGTACTGCAATTCAGAGGCTTAAAGATTTCCCCGAAGTTTCCGCCATGGTTTACACAGTAGGTAATGAGCAAGACTATCATTTTAAAGTATTGTTTTTAATTCTTAAAAAATTAGGTTTTGAATGGGCCGATAACCTTTTTCACTTGAGCTATGGTATGGTAGATTTACCAAGTGGTAAGATGAAAAGTCGTGAAGGAACGGTCGTGGATGCCGACGACCTGATTTCTGAAATGAAGCTAACCGCCAAGATAATTTCTCAAGAATTAGGGAAATTAGAGGGCTATTCCATTGACGAAAAGAATCAGACCTACGCCACCATTGGTTTAGGTGCGCTTAAGTATTTTATTTTAAAGGTAGATCCTAAAAAAACAATTTTATTTGACCCAGAAGCATCTGTAGATTTTCAAGGAAATACAGGGCCTTTTATTCAGTATACTTACGCGCGAATTCAAGCCATTTTACGTAAATCCGATGTGGATCTAGAGTTGCCATTAGCTGTGGTTTCATTGAACGAAAAGGAAAAAAATGTATTGAAACAACTGGAAGTCTTTCCGGCAACCATACAGCAAGCTGCCGCCAATTACAGTCCCGCTATTGTGGCAAATTACACCTATGATTTGGTGAAAGAGTTCAATTCTTTTTATCAAAATATTTCCATTTTTGGCGCCGAAACTGCCGCTGAAAAACAGTTTAGAGTTCAGCTTTGCAGTGTAGTAGGCGATACCATTAAAAAAGCCTTTGGTTTACTTGGAATTAAGGTTCCAGAGCGCATGTAACACTTTTTTGTATGGATCAGAATATTGCAACATATATACCAGAGGCAGCCCAGGGCCAGATTCATAAACTTTTAAATGAAAAAGATTTACATATCACTGTAAAAAAAGCCCGAAAAACCCGCCATGGCGATTACCGCAAACTAAAAAATGGAGGACATCAAATTACGGTCAATGCCAGTTTAAACCCTTGCCGTTTTCTTATTACCTTACTTCATGAAATCGCGCATTACCATGCCTATCAGTTTTATGGGAATGGCATACAACCTCACGGACTGGAGTGGAAAGACATGTTTCAAAAAATAATGTTGCCTTTTTTAAGACCCGATGTGTTTCCAAATACAATTTTACCACTTTTAGCGAAATACATTAAGAACCCAAAAGCGACTACTGATTCAGACGTCCATTTGTCATTGGCTCTAAAATCACTTGACCCCCCTAATAATAAAATCTATATTTTTGATTTGAAGCCCGGATCAACGTTTATAGCCTCTAACGGTAAAATGTATAAAAAAGGAAAAAAAAGACGCACCCGTTACGAATGTATTGCAATTGATTCTGGACGGATGTATGCATTTAATCCCAATGCTGAAGTTGAATTGATGGATGCATAAAACACAAATTTTGCTTATATTTCCAAAAAAGCAAGAACTACAAAATTTGCAAACAGCTTTAAGATTAAAATATTTAAAAAAAACGCAATGATCAACGCTAATTTTAATCAGGAAACTCAAGAAGAATCTCTCGAAAACTCCAAATCAGCTTTAAAACAAGATGCCAAAGGTCTTTTTTCATCACTAAAGTTGTTCCTTATTGAGCTCTTAGATTTTCGTCATGACACAGATCGTGAAGCCACTATTTCTGCGATAAAGGCGGATATTTCAATTAAAGGGGCTACCGCATGGATTTTAATTTGTTCTATTTTTGTGTGTTCAGTTGGACTCAATGCCGACTCAACAGCGGTTGTAATTGGCGCCATGCTAATATCCCCTTTAATGGGTCCCATTTTAGGTGTTGGTCTTTCTATAGCAACAAATGATATTGATACACTAAAAAAGTCAATGATTAATTTGGGTACCATGTTAGTGCTGAGTTTATTTACAGCTTTTTTATTTTTTAGATTTTTTCCATTACACACTGAAACNTCTGAGCTTTTGGGTAGAGTGGAGCCAGATATTAGAGANGTATTGATCGCTTTTTTTGGTGGTTCAGCTCTTATTATTGCACGCACTAAAAAGGGAACNGTNGCAACTGTNATTTTTGGNGTTGCCATTGCCACAGCNTTAATGCCACCACTTTGTACNGCTGGATACGGGCTTTCNCAAGGCAATTNNGAATATTTTAGTGGTGCNATGNTNTTATTTATAATCAATACCATATTTATTGCCTTAGCGACGTTTCTTTTNTTGAAATTTTTNCGTTTTCCAATGGTTACNTATGCTAATTCCAAAAGGCGNAGAAATATTGCTAGAATTGCCGCAGCAGTTGCATTTACCTTAATGCTCTATGCGGGCTGGACTTTTTACGATGTCTTAAAAGAATCTCAATATAATTCTGATTATGAAAATTTTAAGAAGAATGAAATTCAGAACAACTCTAGTTTGTGGTTGCAACGCGACAACATTGATCCGGACTCAAAAACAATTACGCTTACTTTTAATGGAGATATAAGTGACGCTACAAAGTCAGATCTGATAAATGAATTAAGCAACTATCAATATATAAAAAACTTTGCGCTATCAATTAACGGGAATAGCAATCGCAGTACCGATAAAATTTTAGAGCTTTACGATATTGCACTAGATAAAATTGAGGCTTTAAATTATACAATTGACAGTCTAAATTTAGTACTTGAGGCTACACAAAATTCTAAGTTTAATACAAATTTTCTAGACGTTGCCAAGGATGTGAAAATTCAATTTCCTGAAATACAATCTTTTGGTTATTCTAAGTTTTTAGAATCTTCCGATTTCAGAGTTGCGGACACTATTTATATTGCCAGGGTTAAATGGGATCCCACAATATTAGACAGTCTAAGAATTCAAAAATCTGAGGCATTAAAAGCTTGGCTTATTGATGACAGTGGTCTAAAAAATATTGATATTGTAGCGAATTAAGCTATCCTTTGAGGTACATTTCCCGCACTTTTTTAAATAGATTAGAGGAGTAAACAAAGCTTGAAACAGCTTCATTGTCTGTTCTAAAAATGGTCTCTTTGCTGCCTTCCCAGGCTTTTTCACCATCCTTTAGAAAAATAATTTTTTCCCCAATCTCCATCACAGAATTCATGTCGTGGGAATTTATGACCGTTACGATACCGTATTCCTTTGTAATTTCATGAATTAAGTTGTCTATAACGATGGCTGTTTTTGGATCTAATCCCGAATTTGGCTCATCACAAAAAAGATATTTGGGATTGTTGACAATCGCCCTAGCAATTGCGACTCTTTTTTGCATCCCACCGGATGCTTCACTTGGCATTTTAGAATGAACATCCAATAAGTTAACCCGTTTCAGAACTATATCGGCTCGATCCTGCATTTCAGTTTCGCTTTGATTGGTAAACATGCGCAAAGGAAACATAACATTTTCTAAAATGGTCATTGAGTCAAACAAGGCACTTCCTTGAAACACCATTCCAATCTTGGAGCGAAGCATTCTTTTTTTAGCATCTGTAAGGCCATCAAACTTTTCTTGATCGTAGGTGATACTTCCTTGGGTGTACTCAATAAGTCCTAACAAACACTTTAGAAAAACTGTTTTTCCAGAGCCACTCTGACCAATGATAAGGTTTGTTTTTCCCTGTTCAAAGCTAGTAGAAATACCTTTCAATACTTTTGCATCCCCGAAGGACTTGTGTAAATTTTCAACTTCAATCATTAACTTAGCAACATTTGGGTTAATATATAATTGATTAAAATGATGACCACGCTTGTCCACACAAAAGCGATGGTGCTGGCTTTACCAACTTCTAAAGCCCCCCCCTTCATATAGTAGCCATGAAAAGAGGGAATGGTTGCTAGTATAAATGCAAACACAAATGTTTTAATAAAGGCATAGGTCATGTGGAAGGGAATAAAATCCAATTGAATGCCAGTAATGTAATCTTCCAGTGTTGAAAACCCCCCGTATACGCATGCTGCCATACCGCCGATAATTCCTAAAAACATCGCAATTGAGATAACGAAAGGATAAAGTAGCATGGCAATTGTTTTAGGAAACACTAAATAATTGATGGAATTTACGCCCATCACTTCTAGCGCATCAATTTGTTCCGTCACGCGCATGGTTCCAATGCTGGAGGTTATAAAAGAGCCGACTTTACCCG
>NZDM01000013.1 GCA_002690085.1 Flavobacteriaceae bacterium | reverse complement strand
ATTTTACAAATCAATGTCGGCTATATGTGCAATCAAGTCTGTGCCCATTGCCACGTTGATGCGGGCCCTGATCGCAAAGAAATCATGACCAAAGATACCCTGCAGCAATGTTTGGAAGTCCTAAAATCTTCGGGTGCACATACGCTTGATTTGACAGGAGGTGCTCCAGAAATGAACCCCCACTTCAAGTGGTTTGTGGAAGAAGCCTCTAAAATTGGCGTACAAGACTTTATCGTTCGTTCTAATTTAACAATATTAATGGCTCATAAAAAATACGATGACCTACCATCATTTTTCAAAAAGTACAACATACACGTTGTGTCTTCCATGCCCCACTGGACGCAAGGAAAAACAGATCAACAGCGCGGAAAAGGGGTTTTTAACCGTTCTATTGAAGCATTAAAAAAATTGAATCGCGTTGGATATGGTTTGCCTCATTCAAAATTGAAATTGGACCTGGTTTATAACCCCTCGGGAGCCTTTTTACCCGGAGAACAAAAAAGCATGGAATTGGATTTTAAAAAGGCATTGTATGAAGATTTTGGGATACAGTTTAATCACTTATTCGCCATTACAAACCTCCCCATAAGCCGCTTTTTAGACTACCTCATCGCTTCTGAAAACTATGAAGATTATATGTACAGTTTGGTTGAGGCTTACAATCCAAAAGCAGTAGAAAATGTCATGTGCAAAAACACCCTCTCTATAGGATGGGACGGCTACTTATACGATTGTGATTTCAATCAAATGTTAGGTTTAAAAGTTAAAAACCGTATTACCCACATCCGTGATTTTAATGCCCATCAATTGCGGCAAAGAAACATTCAAATTTCGCAACATTGCTATGGCTGTACAGCAGGTGCTGGCAGCAGTTGCCAAGGAACCGTTGTATAAAACTATGCAAACTTCATTGCTTATGGTCTTTGTAAGAAACCCACAATTAGGGACTGTTAAAACACGTCTAGCTGTAACAGTTGGAGATAAAATAGCTCTAGATATTTATATGGAATTGTTGCGCCATACCGCGGAAATGACTCACAAAGTATCGGCCGATAAAAAGGTATTTTACTCTGAAAAAATTGAACAACATGACATTTGGAGTGAAATGAATTTTTCAAAAGCGCTGCAATCCAAAGGTACTTTAGGCCAACGCATGGAAAACGCATTTAGAACAGCCTTTGAAAAAGGTTACAAAAAGGTCTTAATTGTGGGCAGTGACTTGTACAGCCTAAAAACATCACACATTGAAAAAGCCCTACATCAGTTGGATAAAAAAGAGGTCGTTATTGGCCCCTCTCAGGATGGTGGCTATTATTTATTGGGATTAAAAAAAAATTTCCCAGCACTTTTTTGTAACAAAAGCTGGGGAACTTCTACTGTTTTAAAAGAGACGTTAAATGAATTAAAGACAAAATCTATTACGCTTATGGAGCCCTTGAATGATATTGATGATTTTGAGGACTTAAAAAAAGAAACTAAACTTCTTAAAAAACTAAATATTGATGTTAAAACTTATCAATGAAACCTTTGACTTTTTAAAACAAAAAGGATTTGAAAATGCTGAAATTGGAATCATTTTAGGCACTGGTTTAGGACAACTCATAAATAAAATTGAAATAATTCATGAGGTGAGCTACAACCAAATTCCTAATTTCCCAACAGCGACTGTAGAATTTCATAAAGGGAAACTTATTTATGGCCTCATTGAGGGCAAAAANACCATCGTCATGCAAGGCCGNNTTCATTTGTATGAGGGNTATTCGCTTCAAGANGTGAGCTATCCAGTACGCATNATGAAANCCTTTGGGATCCACANCCTATTGGTNTCCAATGCTTCTGGAGCNATTAATCTCAANTTCAAAAAAAGTGAATTGATGCTCATTGAAGACCACATNAACCTGCANGGANGCTCCCCNTTNGCCTTTANAGGTGTGGAACGCTTAGGNACACGTTTTGTGGACATGAGTGCACCNTACGATGCNGAGATGAATACTAGTTTAAANGCCATTGCAAAAGCCAAAGGTATCGCATTANATCATGGGGTTTACGCTAGTGTTTACGGGCCCCAACTCGAAACNCGTGCAGAATATAGAATGCTCAAACTCATTGGAGCGGATGCAGTAGGAATGAGCACCGTACCCGAGGTGATTGTTGCCAATCATTTGGGCGTGCGGGTTGCAGCGGTATCGGTATTAACAGACGAATGTGACCCTGACAATCTTAAAAAAGTGGATGTCCCTGACATCATGAAAATGGCTGAAATTGCAGAACCGAATCTCATTGTTTTATTTAAAGAACTGATCAAAAAATTGTAATGCCCCATTTCATACTAAATAAGTATCTTTAAACTCTAAAATCTATTTACCATGACCCAGAACGAAAAACCTAATCTTTTGAAATGGAGCTTAAAATATGCTGTTAGTGCAGCTATGGCAGGTATTTTATGTTGTGTCGCCCCTGCTGTGTTATTTATGTTTGGGTTCATGAGTGCGGTGTACGCCATCTCTTTTGCAGATTTTTTTTATCAAAAAGATGGAAGCATTGGAACGGGCGCTTGGATTTTAAGAATTCTGGCACTTTGTATTGGAATTTACGGAATTTACAGCTTTCGAAAAAAGCAAAATCAGTGCAGTATTGACCCCAAACGAAAACAAAAAAACTTGATATTATTGACCTTCACCATTATCATTCTTGGCATAGGATTGTATTTAGGCTTGGAAAAATGGTCCGCTTGGTATTTTGATACACACATTGTTCCTGCGCAACAAAAAGAATTAAACCTCAATTGATATAAGTTGTGGAACATGCTGTTAAAGTCATTATTCCTGCCTACAACGAGGCCGCAGCAATTTCGAAAGTGATTGGAGATATTCCAAACTTTATTCAAGAAACAATCGTAGTGGACAATGGCTCTACAGATCTTACCTCTGAAGTTGCAAAATGCGCAGGAGCAACGGTTTTAGTGGAGCCCAACAAAGGCTACGGTTCTGCCTGTTTAAAAGGCATCGAGTACATTCAGAATTCAAATCAAAAAACAGACATTGTTGTCTTTTTAGATGGAGATTACAGTGATTACCCAGAACAAATGTCTGAAATCATAGCGCCCATTTTGAATCAAAATATAGATTTTGTGCTGGGCAGCCGAAAAAAGAGTTTGAGCGAAAAAGGGGCCATGCAACCACAACAACGCTTTGGAAATTGGCTCGCAACGAACTTAATGCGATTGTTTTTCAATTCTAGATTTACAGATTTAGGCCCCTTTAGAGCCATTAAGTATGAGGTACTTCAAAAACTTGAGATGAAGGATAAAACTTATGGCTGGACCGTCGAAATGCAACTCAAAATTTTAAAGCAAAATTTTAGTTATTCGGAAATTCCTGTTAAATACCGTAATAGAATTGGGGTCTCAAAAGTGTCTGGTACTTTAAAAGGTACTATCTTTGCAGGGATGAAAATTCTTACTTGGATTTTCAAATACAGTTTTAAAAAATGATTCTAGAGTCGATTATAATAGTCATATATTCCACCGCGCTCATTCTTATTTTTATGTACGCTCTGGCACAATTGAACCTGTTATTAAATTATTTAAAGGCCGATAAAATCACTATTGAAAGTCCAAAATTTGACTTCACAAATCAAGCTGAAATTCCACAGGTCACCATTCAACTGCCCGTTTACAATGAATTGTATGTAATGGAACGCTTGTTGGATAACATTGTCAAGCTTGATTATCCAAACCGTAAACTAGAAATTCAAGTCTTAGACGACTCCACGGACGAATCTTTGGAATCAACTGCCAAGCAAATTAAATCATTACAAAATAAAGGTTTCGACATTCAACACATTTGCAGAACGGACAGAGAAGGATTTAAAGCTGGTGCGCTAAAAGAAGGTTTAAAAATTGCCAAAGGAGAATTTATCGCCATTTTTGATGCCGATTTTTTACCAAAACCAGACTGGTTAAAACGAACCATTCCATTTTTTAAAGACGCTGAAATTGGGGTTGTACAAACCCGCTGGGGTCACATCAATAGAGATTATTCGGTCCTCACTAAAGTACAAGCTTTTGCATTGGATGCCCATTTCACATTAGAACAGGTCGGTCGCAGTTCTAAAGGGCACTTTATCAACTTTAATGGTACTGCAGGTGTCTGGCGAAAAGAATGCATCTTGGATGCTGGCAATTGGGAAGGAGACACGCTAACAGAAGATTTGGATTTGAGCTACCGAGCTCAGCTTAGAGATTGGAAATTTAAATATCTAGAAGATGTAGAAACACCTGCCGAACTTCCAGTAGTCATTAGCGCAGCCCGATCTCAACAATTTAGATGGAACAAAGGAGGTGCTGAAAATTTTAGAAAAATGATTTCGAGGGTTTTCGCTAATAAAACCCTCCCATTTAAAACTAAAATACATGGAATGCTGCACCTTTTAAACAGCACCATGTTTTTAAATGTTTTGATTGTGGGAATCCTTAGCATTCCAATGTTGTACATTAAAAATGAATACGCCCATTTGAAGGCTTATTTTTATGTGATGAGCTTTTTTGTCATCAGTACTCTGATCTTTTTTATATGCTATTGGTATATGTACAAAAAAACACATGGATCAACGTTCAAGGATTTTGTACAATATGTTGTGATGTTCTTTACCTTCTTTTCCATTGCAATGGGGTTTTCACTCCACAATTCCATCGCTGTTATTGAGGGGCATATTGGGAAACGAAGTGAGTTTATAAGAACTCCTAAATTTAATATGAACTCACTTACAGACAGCTGGAGAAACAACAAATACTTACGGAAAAAACCCTCCTTAAATGTGGTATTAGAAGGGCTTTTGATGCTCTATTTTGGCTTTGGTATGTACAGCGCCTTTGTTGTTGGAGATCAAGGGGGTGATTTTGGTCTATTCCCATTTCACTTGATGTTGTTCTTAGGTTTCGGCTTTGTGTTTTTTAATTCCCTAAAACCAAGAGTCTAACCCTTTCCCCCATGCTTTTGAAATCATTACATTTCAAGCGTTTCGCCACTTTTTTTATCATTGTCTTTTCAATTACTCTATATTTTCATCTTGGCTACAGTATAGAACGCTATGAACATGCGATGCTAGGCCTTTGTATATTGGGTCTGTTTATGGCTTACTATGGCATTCTAAAACTAAAACTATCATGGATTTTATTGCTTGCGGCAGGGCTTCTTTTTAGGGCTATATTTTTAGGGCATTACCCGGCCTTATCTCAAGATTTTTTCCGATTTATATGGGACGGTCGCCTCTTGCTTAAAGGGATCAACCCCTATTTATTCACTCCAAACGAGATAATGAATTCACAAGCTGCTATCCTAGCAGAAATGCAAACCCTTCACGAAGGAATGGGGCCACTTAGCCAAAGGAATTTTTCAAATTATCCACCCCTACACCAAATGCCTGGATTCTTAGCCGCCATGCTTAGCGTCAGATCTATTTTTGGTTCAATCTTGATACTGAGACTTATTTTAATTTTGGCCGATTTGGGAATAGTGTATTATGGCAGAAAATTACTGGGATTATTTCAAATGCCAAAAAATGCCATTTTTATTTATTTTTTAAATCCATTGGTGGTTATTGAACTCATTGGAAATCTCCATTTTGAAGGGCTGATGGTCTTTTTTATGCTACTCACATTCTATTATTTAAAACAAAATAAAAATGTTTATGCTGCGTTTTTTATGGGAATTTCCATTCTTACTAAACTAATTCCAGTATTAGTTTTGCCTTTATTCATATATAGACATGGTTTAAAAAAAAGTGTACAGTTTGTTGGGATGACTACCGGGGTTGTAATTCTGGGGTTTGTCCCCTTTATAAATATGGGATTTTTGACGAACTATAGTCAGTCCGTTGGTCTTTGGTTTTCAAATTTTGAATTCAATGCCAGCTTTTATTATATGCTAAAAGCCCTTACACAGTACTATTTGGAGGCAAATTTGATTACGTATATGCGTTTTATAACACCCGTTTTAATGGGAAGCACTGTGCTGTATTTATATTTGAAAAAAGAAACCAAGACCAAAACAATAATGAAGCATTGCTTATGGTTACTTACGGCTTATTTTTTTATAGCAACGACGGTCCATCCCTGGTATATTATCCCTTTGGTTTTTTTAAGTTGCTATTCCAATTACCGCTACCCTATATGGTGGAGTTTGACTATTTTTTTAAGCTATGGCGCCTATTCTCAAACAGCGGTGCTAGAAATCCCTTACTTACTTACAATTGAATATGGCGTTGTTTTGAGCATTTTAATATACGAGTCATTTAAAAATAG
>NZDM01000012.1 GCA_002690085.1 Flavobacteriaceae bacterium | reverse complement strand
TTATAATTCTGCCCAAGGCTTTCCAGCAATGGATTACCTTTTATTTGGTATTGCAGAAGACGACGCTTCAATATTAAACCTTTATATCACGAACCCTAACTTCAGCAACTATCTAACTGAAATTACGGATAGAATGGTCTCCAACACCAATTATGTAAAAAGTGAATGGAATAATTACAGAGGTAGTTTTATTGCATCTGTAGAAAATACAGCAACTTCATCTGCCAATAAAATGACAAATGATTTCATTTATTATTACGAAAAAGGGTTCAGAGCCAATAAATTTGGGATCCCTGTTGGAATTTTTTCTGGTGGAGATATTTTTCCTGAAAAAGTAGAAGCTTATCACAACGAAAATGTAAGTAGATTGCTTGCACTAGAGGCCATGGATGCCATTAAAACCTTTTTCAATGGTAACGGTAATCCTAGTTTAAAACAATTTCTTGATAATTTTGCGACAGAAGAGATGCTTGGCTTGAGCAGTGACATCAATGCACAGCTAGATCTTGGGAAATCATCAATTGAAGGATTGGATTCTAATTTTGTAAATCAGTTAAATAACGATTTCCTAGGTATGGCTATCACTTACGATAATATACAAGCTTGTACAGTTCTTTTAAAAACAGATATGTTATCTGTTTTACAAATTTCGACTGACTATGTAGATGCTGATGGTGACTAAAATTAATCACTAAATATTAAATACGCTTTTTAAATGATTTTAAAGATTGATAATTATTTAAAAAGATCAACAGCGTCGTCAAAGCTCGCGGTTTTTAGAATTTGTTTTGGACTCATGATGCTCTATAGCATGCTGCGGTTTTGGAGTAAGGGCTGGATTGAAACTGTATATGTAGAGCCAAAATTTCATTTCAAATATTATGGTTTTGAATGGGTTCAGAGTTTGGGAAGTTATACCTACTTGCTTTTTATCATTTGCATTTTATGTGCTTTTCTCATCACAATTGGTCTGTGGTATAGACTTAGCATTTTACTATTTTTCTTCTGCTTTACCTACATAGAACTCATAGAAAAAACAACCTATTTAAATCACTACTATTTCATAAGTATTTTAAGTTTTTTGCTTGTTTTCTTGCCTGCCAACAAATGCTTTTCAATGGATGTTTTTTTTAGAAAAAAACAATACAAAGAAATACCACAGTGGACTGTTGATGCGATAAAACTCTTAATGGTTATCGTTTATTTCTATGCTGGCCTTGCAAAAATAAATTCGGACTGGCTTTTTAAGGCATTGCCACTTAAAATATGGATGCCTTCCAAGTACGATATTCCCCTAATAGGTGAAACTTTATTGCAACAAGATTGGGTACATTACGCTATGAGTTGGGGCGGTATGCTTTACGATCTCAGTATTCCATTTCTTTTGTTCTACAGAAAGACGAGACTTTTTGGTTTTGCAATGGTGGTCTTTTTTCATGTTTTTACAGCCGTTTTATTCCCTATAGGGATGTTTCCGTACATCATGATTGTCAGTGCCTTGATCTTTTTTGATGGCGAGACCCACGATAAGATTGTAACATTACTAAAAAAAATCATTCAGCCCTTGCGCTCTGTGGTGGAGGTTTCGTTCATTGAAAATGTAAATCATTTTTATTACAAGCGGCCTAAATGGATACTTTGGACCCTTATCATTTTTTTTGCCGTTCAGATGGTTGTTCCCTTCAGATATGTTTTATACCCATCGGAACTATTTTGGGCCGAGGAAGGGTATCGATTTTCATGGAGAGTGATGTTGGTTGAGAAAATAGGTTACACCAATTTTAAAGTTGTCAATAAAACCTCCGGTAGTTCTTTTTATGTTAGGAATGGCCATTTTTTGACCGATCTTCAAATCAAACAAATGAGTTTTCAACCAGATATGATTTTGGAGTACGCACATTATTTAGGAGACCATTTTAAAAGCCAAGGGCATAAAAATATCGGAATATATGCGGAAAGCTATGTATCCCTGAATGGCAGATCTAATCAACAATTTATTGACCCTGAAATCGATCTGCTGACGCAAAAAGAATCATTCAAACACAAACAATGGATTAAACCTTTTAAAGATGAGATTAAAGGATTTTAATATTATTTATTTATTAGTGCTTTCAAACCTTTTATCGTTCGGGCAATCCGAAGTCTCGGGAACTGTTTTCGATAAATTCACAGAAACGCCCATCGCATCTGTTGAGATTTTTTCAGGATTTGGGAAATTGCTAACAACAACCGATGTCAAAGGGGCTTATGCCTTTGTCACAGAAAAAGACAGCCTTGATTTGATCTATTTTTCCTATAACTACAAACCTTTTAAAACAACCATAAATACTTCCAATAAGCTTGATTTGAAGGTTGTTTTAGAACCACTTACAGAGCAGTTATCATCTGTTGAATTGGCTGTGGTAAAAAAACAATATTTTTCTGTCAAACGCATGGCTGATGTAGAAGAAATGGCCATTTATGCTGGTAAAAAAAATGAGGTTGTCGTCATGAATAATATTTTTGCAAATTTGGCAACTAATAATGCCCGGCAAATATACAGCCAGATTGCAGGGCTGAATATTTATCAAAATGACGATGCTGGACTACAACTCAATATTGGCGGCCGTGGTTTAGATCCCAACCGAACCTCAAATTTCAACACTCGTCAAAATGGCTATGACATTAGTGCGGATGTACTAGGGTATCCTGAGAGTTATTATACCCCTGCTTCCGAAGCCCTTTCAGAAATTCAAATTGTTCGCGGGGCTGCCTCCCTACAATATGGCACCCAGTTTGGCGGCTTGGTAAATTTTAAAATGAAAGCTCCCAATCCCAACCGTTTGTTGGAAGTCCAAACACGAAACACGCTGGGCAGCAACAATCTTTATACAAACTTCACAAGCCTCAGCGGAACTAAAAATAGGCTTGGGTATTATGCATTTTTTAATTACAAAGAAGGGAATGGTTTTAGAGATAACTCTAATTTTTCATCCAGGAATCTGTATTTAAAATTGGAGTATAAGCTTTCAGAAAAAACAGAAATAACAGGAGAAATAACGTATTTAAACTATCTGGCCAAGCAAGCTGGAGGCTTGAACGATACAATGTTTGAAAGTGATCCCTATCAAAGCAATAGATCCAGAAATTGGTTTGCCATCAATTGGTTGCTTTACAATGCCAAGGTAACCCACGAATTTTCAGAAAGCACAAAATTTAGTTTTAATTTTTTTGGACTTGATGCTACTAGGGATGCTCTTGGTTTTAGGACAAACAGAGTTGATCAGCCAGATATATTTGATGATTTTTTTGGTTCCTATGAGGAACGAGATCTTATCAAAGGCGATTTTAATAATTATGGTTTTGAGTCACGATTGATTCACAACTACAAACTGTTAAATAAAAATGCTACAGCGCTTTTAGGCGTCAAGTACTATAAGGCCAACAATATAGGTAAACAAGGCCCTGGAAGTAGTGGATCAGGTCCCGATTTTAGTTTTCAAACCCAACAATACATTGACTATCCTGCCCAATCATGTTATACTTATCCAAATCTCAATACCGCTGTTTTTGGGGAACAATTAATTTACTTAAATGATCAAATTTCAATCACCCCAGGGTTTCGATTGGAGTACATCAAGACGGAAAGTCAAGGCTATAGCAAACGTATAAATTTAGACGCTGCTGGTAATGTCATCCTAAATGAAACTGATTTTTACAACGAAACACGTGAACGCTCTTTTGTCTTGTTGGGTCTTGGCGCCAGTTACAAGCCCAATACTTCCTTGGAGTTTTATGGCAACTTATCTCAAAACTATAGGTCAGTGACTTTTGCAGACATTAGCATCATCAATCCAGCCTTTGTGATTAACCCTAATATTACAGATGAAAAAGGAGCAACAATGGATGTGGGCTTGCGCGGTGTTTTTAAAAATTACATTTCCTACGACATCAGTATCTTCTCATTACTATATGATGACCGTATTGGGTTTTTACAGAAAGTTTTTCCTGATGGAAATGTACGGTCCGAGCGAGGCAATATTGGAAAAGCAAGAATTTTCGGATTTGAAAGTCTGTTAGATTTTAATCTCAATGAAATTTTTAATTTTAACAACAAGCTTAAATCCAATATATTTTTTAACACCTCCCTTATTGATTCCAAATACACTGAAAGTCAAGCCAATGGAATTGTTGGAAATCGTGTAGAGTTTGTTCCCAGAGTTAATTTTAAAACTGGATTTAAGTTTTCTTATAAAGATTTCACCGCCAATCTCCAGTATTCTTATCTATCAGACCAATATACAGATGCTACTAATGCCACTGAGGGGAATTTAAGTGGTGTCATTGGTGCGATTCCTGCTTACGATATTTTAGATTTTGGATGTTCCTATAAATGGGGTGCATTTCAGTTTGAATCAGGTATAAACAATCTTCTGGACAATGCGTATTTTACCAGACGGGCAACCGGTTATCCAGGTCCAGGTATCATTCCCTCTGCTCCTCGAAATTTTTACCTTACCGTCCAATATAAATTGTAGTTAATGTGTTGTCTAAGACTTTCTTTATTAATTTTATTTTGCGGTACTCAATGGCTTTTTTCCCAAGCTCCAACTGAAGTTGTTTTGGATTCGACAGAAGTTGAAAATCTTAATGAAGTCATCATTTCTGCTACCCGTACCAAACGACAATTGTCTTCAGTGCCTTTGCCTACACAATTGATTTCAGCCAAGGCGATAGCCGCTGCAAACTCCATTCGCCTCAATGACATTCTTGAGGAGCAAACAGGCTTGCTAATGGTTCCTGATTATGGTGGCGTAGAAGGCCTTCAAATGCAGGGACTAGACAACCAATACAACTTAATTTTAATTGACGGTGTACCGCTTATAGGCCGTTCCGCAGGCACTTTGGACTTATCCAGAGTTACCGTAGGCAATATCAAACAAATTGAGATTGTAAAAGGGCCTTCTTCTAGTCTCTATGGCAATGAAGCTTTGGCGGGCGTTGTTAATATTTTAACACAAACCCCTAAGACCGGTTTCGGAGGCTGTTTTTATTATCGCGGAGGTTCTTTCAGTTCAAATGACTTGAGTACAGAGCTCAGTTATAAAAAAGACAAACTTGGGCTTCATGCTTTTGTCAATCGCTTTTCTAATGAGGGATACGATTTAGTAGATTCAGACGATGTCAACACTGTTGAGCCTTTTCACAATTATACGTTTAACACTAAAATTAATTATGAGTTTTCAGAAAAAGTCAAGCTCTTCGTCTCTGGAAGGCTCTACCACCAAGTGCAAGACAATGTCGCGAGTGCCAGCTATGATGGAGAGAGTCAAATTGATGAATGGAATTTTCATTCAAAATTAGAACTTAAATTCAATGAAAGTTGGGACAGTCAATTGGAATTCTATGCCACTACTTACAAGGCAGAAGAATTTCTAAATGACACAGCAGGCAATTTGTTCTCATACAGCGATTTTAAACAACGTTTTTTAAGACCTGAATTTAGAACTGTCCTTAAGCCGAATGCACAAAATTCATTCATCGCTGGGGTAGGGATGCAATTCGAAAGCTTGCAAAGAACAGACTTTTTTGGATACCCCAAGTTTAATTCATCCTATCTTTATTCTCAATATGAATACACAAAAAACGATGAATTCAATTTGATTTTAGGCCTTCGTTTTGATCGACATAACGAATACACATCTCAACTTAGCCCCAAAGCGGCTGCACGCTATAAATTCAATGATAAACTAGCTGTCAAAGGTTCTGTGAGTTACGGATTTAAAACCCCTGACTTTAGACAATTGTATTTTGATTTTACAAATGCAACTGTAGGCTACACTGTTTTGGGTTACAATGCCGTAACCACACTTATCCCAGAGTTAGAGGCCAATGGAGATATTGCTAGCCTTTTTGTACCTCTAAGTGTGTTTGAGGATAATCTAAAACCTGAGTGCTCAATCGGATATAATTTTGGAATCGATCTAGGAATTGATCCAAAACTCAAAATCAATTTGAACTTATTTAGAAATGAAATATCGAACCTTATTGACACCAGAGTTATCGCCAGAAAAACCAATGGCCAAAACGTTTTTAGTTATTATAATGTAAACGAGATTTATACCCAAGGGCTCGAATTCAATGCAAGCTTAAAATTTAATAAAAACACAGTACTAACAACTGGTTATCAATTGTTGTATGCAAAAGACAAAAAAGCCGTTCAAGCTTTTAAAAATGGTGAAGTATTTGCAAGGTTAACCCCAACATCTCCCGCTTTTGTACTTTCAAAGAAAGATTATTTTGGCCTGTTAAACCGCTCTAGGCATATGCTTAATTTTAAGCTTTCTTATCACATGCAAAAATGGAATTTAGATAGTAACATAAGAGCCACATATAGAAGTGAATTTGGGCTTTATGACAACAATGGCAATGGTTATTTAGATGCTTATGATAATTTTGTTTCTGGATATTCAATTTTAGACTTTGCAATTAATAAAACCATTTTTGAACATTACAAACTGGGTTTTGGAATGGATAATTTTTTAGATTTTAACGACCCACAAAATATCAGTAATATTGCTGGCAGGATCGTTTACGGAAATGTGACCATAAATTTTTAATAATAAATATAATAATAATAATGAAATCATCTTATCAATACAAAATTCTAATCTTCTTGTTTGTTTTTGCATTTACTTCCTGTAATGACGATGACGGAACCCCTTTGCCAGCTGAGCAATATTTGCAAATAACCAACTTACATGCACCTATGACAGGTGGCCAAGGACAAGAACCCTCCAGCGGTAGCTACACTAAGTTTGATTTTGCTACGGCTTCAGTGACTACAAGCGAGACCGATTGGGATATTGCCTTTAGAGCGACAACAATTATCGTTAATGGAGGTTCATCTACAGGCGATGCGGACGAGCCAGAGCGCAATGGCAACGCAGCGGCTTACATTAAAAGTCTGCCATTTTCAGAAGTGACATCTGTTGTTGTAAGCGATTTTACTCAAGATTCTTTAGAAGAAGGCTTGGCTATTCCTACGGGAAGTGGGAATGGATGGTATACCTATACAGGCCCCCCAGAACATTTAATTCTTCCTATTCCAGGTAAAACATTGGTTATTAGAACACGTGACTTTAAATATGCTAAGGTTGAAATTTTAAGTTATTATAGAGATTTAGACGACTCTGTTGCTGGTAATGCACGCTATTATACCTTTAATTATTTATACAATGCTAATGAAAATGAAACCACTTTCTAAGGATTTTAAAAACATATCATAAGTAATAGAATAAAAAACCTTAAATTTGCATGCAATTAAACCTAATTGCAATGCAATCACATCTTTCTAAAATTATTGGCGAAGGGCTCACCTATGATGATGTTCTTTTGATACCTGCTTTTTCGGAGGTTTTACCCCGTGAGGTCAGCATTAAAACCAAATTTTCTATAAACATTGAACTCAATGTTCCCATCGTTTCCGCAGCCATGGATACCGTTACTGAAAGTGCGATGGCCATTGCCATTGCTCGAGAAGGTGGTATTGGGGTGTTACACAAGAATATGACCATAGAACAGCAAGCCATTGAGGTGCGCAAAGTAAAACGTGCAGAAAGTGGTATGATTATAGATCCTGTTACACTTCAATTAGATGCCATCGTTATGGATGCTAAAAAGAGCATGAAGGAACACCGCATTGGTGGGATTCCAATTGTTGATAAAAATTACGTTTTGAAAGGGATTGTTACCAATAGAGATTTGAGATTTGAAAAAAACAATCAGCGTGCGATTACAGAAGTTATGACCTCTGAAAATTTAGTTGTTACGTCTGAAGGAACTTCGCTTCAACAAGCCGAGGTGATTCTTCAGAAAAATAAAATAGAAAAGTTGCCAGTAGTTGATACTGATAATAAACTCATAGGTCTGATTACTTTTAGAGATATTACAAAGCTCACTCAAAAACCTATTTCGAATAAAGACCAATATGGCCGCCTTCGCGTGGCTGCTGCTATCGGAGTTACTAGGGATGCTTTGGAACGTACCCAAGCATTGGTTAACTCTGGAGTCGATGCTATTGTTATTGACACGGCCCATGGCCATACTAAAGGCGTGGTAGATGTTTTGAAAACTATTAAAGCTAAGTTTCCAGAACTTGATATGGTAGTAGGGAATATTGCCACTGCTGCTGCTGCAAAATATTTGGTTAAAGCAGGAGCAGATGCAGTAAAAGTTGGTATTGGACCAGGCTCTATTTGTACAACACGTGTGGTTGCTGGTGTCGGATTTCCACAGTTTTCTGCTATTTTAGAAGTGGCCGAAGCGCTTAAAGGATCAGGGATTCCGATTATTGCCGATGGAGGCATACGTTATACAGGCGATATTCCAAAGGCCTTGGCAGCGGGTGCTGACTGTGTTATGCTGGGGTCACTCTTAGCAGGCACAAAAGAATCTCCAGGAGAAACTATTATTTATGAAGGCCGAAAATTTAAATCCTACAGAGGTATGGGGTCTGTAGAAGCGATGAAAGAAGGTAGTAAGGACCGTTATTTTCAAGATGTTGAAGACGATATTAAAAAACTTGTTCCTGAAGGAATTGTTGGGCGCGTCCCCTACAAAGGAGAGCTTTTTGAAAGTCTTCATCAGTTTGTAGGAGGCATTCGAGCCGGCATGGGTTATTGCGGGGCTAAAAATATCAATACACTTAAAGAAACCGGTCAATTTGTTAAAATCACTTCTTCCGGAATCAGTGAAAGTCACCCCCATAATGTGATGATAACAAAAGAGGCGCCTAATTATTCTAGATAATTTAAGTTTCAACATTCCATCCTATTGAAAATTGTTCAATTTTTTATAAGTTTGTTATCCCAAAAAATCAAATAAATATGATCAGATTTTTCCTAGTTTTAAACCTCCTTATTGGATTCGTAAATTTTACCATTGCCCAACCTATTGATTCAGAAAACTTGATGACCATAGCTGATGAAACGATTTCCGTTAAAGAATTTTTAAGGGTTTATAATAAAAACATCGATTTGGTTCAGGACGAGAGCCAAAAAAATATTGACTACTATCTCAATCTTTACACCAACTATAAATTAAAATTAAAAGAAGCCCGGACCCTTGGTTTCGATCAAAAGGAGAGTTATAAAAAAGAATTTGAAAGTTACAAAAATCAACTTTCGAAAGCATATACTTCTGATAAAGAAGTTACTGAAACACTTGTAAAAGAGGCTTATAATCGCACTGCCAATGAGGTTAAGGCACAACATATCTTGGTGCGGATTCAGCCCGGCCAAGATACGCTGGCTGCTTATGAGAAAATTCAAGCTTTGAGACCTCGTATGGTTAAAGAAGATTTTAAAAGTCTTCGCACCGCATTACACGATGGCAAATCTATTTTCGTTGAAGATTTAGGCTATTTTTCAGCTTTCAAGATGGTTTATGATTTTGAAAATGCTGCTTTCAACACGCCATTAGGGCAAACTTCAAAACCTTTTAGGACCCAATTCGGATACCATGTCGTTAAGGTATTGAATAAAAGACCTTCAAAAGGTAAAGTTCAGGTGGCGCACATTATGATTGCCAATACTCAAAATGACAGTACGTTGGTTCCACAGAATAGAATAAAAGAAATTTACAGGTCAATCCAAGAAGGAGATTCTTTTGAAAGCCTAGCTAAGCAGTTTTCCGATGATAAAAGTTCTGCAGCCAAGGGTGGGGTGATGAATCCTTTCAAATCTGGGGATATAAGGTCTGAAATTTTTGTTAATACTGCTTTTGGGTTAAAAGATATCGGTGCTATTTCTGAGCCTATACAAACGCAATTTGGTTGGCATATTTTAAAGCTCATTTCAAAAACTCCTGTTGAGCCCTATGAAAAAATCAAAGTTGATTTGGAGCAGAAAGTCAAGCGGGATTCACGTTCTAAGATCATTCGTCAAAAGATGCTAGAAAAATTGAAACAACAGTACAAGATTAGTCAACCGAGTCTAGAATCAGTTGCTGCGTTAATCGAAATAAATGATGCTGATGACACTTGGATGGTAGAGGCTTCCATTGAACCTCAAGTTTTCTTAAAAATAGAATCTCAAGAATTTTTATACAAAGACTTTGTAGACTTATTAAATAAAAACAAACGTTCCTTCAACGTTTCAACTGGCAAATCAAAATTTATTTCAAAGCAATACGCACTTTTTCTTGAGAACAATCTTTTTCAGTATAAGAAAAATAACCTCATTAATGAAAATGAAGATTATGCCAATGTTTTAAAAGAATATGAAGAAGGACTGCTTTTATTTGATATCATGGAAAACAAAATTTGGAAAGGTGCTCAACTAGATTCAATAGGTTTAAAATCATATTACAACGAAAATACTTCTAAATTTAAGTCAAACAGTAAAATTACAGCTACCATTGCACGTTCAAACAAAAAAAAGAAATTGAAGGCAGTCAAAAAATTGTGGAGTCAAGGCCTGTCAACTGAGACCATCTCTCAAAAATTAAACAAACGTGATCAAACTCTAATTTTTAGCAGCGGCGATTTTGAGATAGACAACCCGTTAATTCCCAAAAATATGGTTTTTAACAAAGGAATATCTGAAATCTTTAGTTTGGATGATAACTATGTTTTACTGAATATTAGCAATATTGAAACGCCACAAATACTCTCATTTGAGGATGCAAAAGGTGCTGTTATCTCTAATTATCAAAATGTTTTAGAGTTTGAATGGCTTGAAACATTAAGAAATAAATATCCGATTGTCATCAATGAGGAGATACTTAATGATTTAAAAAAAAGTATTAAAACCGAATGAAAATTTCGAGATTTTTTAGTTTATGTTTTCTAGTTATTTTCAGCTGTGATCTGGCTTTGAAGCCCAACAGCCAGGATTCAATCGCTCGTGTTAATAGCAGTTTTTTAACTCTTGATGACATTGATACCGCTTTATTTGAAGGCCTATCCCAACAAGACAGTTTGATACAAATTCAAAATGCCATAAACAATTGGGCTACAGAACAACTGCTACAGGATGGTGCAAGAATCAACTTAGAGGAGGAACAACAAAGTGAATTCGAAATTTTAGTGCAACAGTATAAAAGTGATTTATATACATCTGCTTATCTTGAAGCTTTGGTCAAACAAAATTTAGATACGACCATTACCAATCAAGAACTTGAGGAAGTTTACATTCAAAATAAGGAATTGTTTGTTCTCAAGGAAGACTTGATCAAGCTTCGTTATATAAACCATGATAAAAACCTTCCTAATTCTAATGAAATTAAACGTCGTTTTAGAAGATACAATGCGGAAGACCGTAATGTTTTAGATACGATTTCACTACAATTCAATTCGTTTTTCTTAAACGATTCTGTTTGGATCAAGTCTAGTCAAGTTGTTTCTAAAATCAAGCCGCTCCAAAAAGGATTTAATAAAGTTTTATTAAAAAAAATAAATTTTATACAACTCAAAGATTCATTAGGGTTATATTTGATGGAGATTAAGGATTTGCTTGAAATTGGAAGTCAAGCGCCCATGGCTTATGCTTTACCCACTTTAAAGCAAATTATTATAAACAAGCGCAAGTTAAAGCTTGTCAATCAATTAAAAAGTGAGATTGTTGATGACGCTATTAAAAATAAAAAATTTGAAATATATGAATAAGTTCTTATCATCTTTTATCGCGTTTGGATTTTTAATGCTTGGCTCTGTTCATGCACAAGAAATTATAGAAGATCAAAAAGAGGAAGTCATCGTTAAAAAAATTAGAGATTCCACGACCTTAGTAAAGGTTGATGGCGTAGCGGCCGTGGTTGGTGATTTCGTAATCTTAGACTCTGACATAGACAAACAATTTGCACAATTAGAAGCTAGCGGTGTGTCTACACAAGACATTTCTCGCTGTCAGCTTTTCGGAAAATTATTAGAAGATAAACTCTATATCCATCACGCCATTCAAGATAGTATTGAAGTTAATGATATTGAAATAAAATCCTATGTAGACCAGCAACTAGAGGGGTTTGCAGAACAAATTGGGTCTATGGATAAGTTAATTGCTTATTACAACAAATCTTCAGAACAAGAACTTAGAGACGAAATGTATGAAATTAATAAAAATGGCCAGATGGCTTCAAAAATGCAACAAAAGGTTGTTGAGGAAATTGAAGTTACTCCTGAAGAAGTTCGGCAATTTTTTAATAAAATTCCTAAAGAAGAACGGCCCCTTTTTGGAACAGAACTTAGAGTTGCTCAAATTGTTGTAGTACCTGAGACTAGCAAAGAAGAAACGGATAAAGTTATCAATCGCCTTAGAGAATTTAGAACAGATGTTTTAGAGAATGGCAGTAGTTTTACCACTAAAGCAGTGCTTTATAGTGAGGATCCTGGTTCCAAGCGTACAGGTGGTAAATACACACTAAATAAAAAGCGTCCCAGAATGACCAAGGAGTTTAGAGAAGTTGCCTTTTCATTGGAAGAAGGAGATATTTCAGAGCCCTTTAAAACAGATTTTGGATACCACATTATTTTATTAGAGAAAGTTAGAGGTCAGGAATACGATATTCGTCACATTTTATTGCGACCTAAATTGACAAAGGATGCCATTACGGCTGCCAAAGAAAAACTTGAAAAAGTACGTCAAAGCATTGTAGTGGGAGATGTTACATTTGCCGAAGCAGCTGTTGAAGCCAGTGATGAGAAAGAAACCAAATTTGACGGTGGCCAGTTACGCAACCCCGAAACACAAGATTACAATTTTGAACTCACAAAAATGGATCCAGAGCTGTATGCACAAATTCAAAAGTTGAAGGACAATGAGGTTAGCCCTGTATATCAAGATGAAGACCGAGTGAACCCCATCAAGTTCAAAATTCTAACTGTAACCCAACGTACGGATGAGCACGAAGCAGAATTTGCCAAGGATTACCTCAAAATAAAGGCTCTTGCCTTACAAGAAAAACAGCTCAACACCATATCAAACTGGCAAGAAGAAAAAATTATGGATACTTACATTAAAATCAATGGAGATTTAAGAAGCTGTGAATTTAATAGTAATTGGTTTAAAATCAAAAACTAAGAATGTCTGACGTTAAATCTATCGAGAAATATCTAGATCAATACCAACAACTAAGGAAAGAAATTGCCAAAGTTATTGTGGGTCAAGAGGCGGTTATTGAACAAATTTTAATATCTATTTTTTCAGGTGGTCATGTATTGTTGATAGGTGTACCCGGCTTGGCAAAGACTCTTATGGTAAATACCATTGCAAAAGCCTTGGGCTTAGATTTTAAACGCATTCAATTCACACCAGATTTGATGCCCTCAGATATTCTCGGGAGTGAAATTCTTGACAACGATCGGAATTTTAAGTTTATTAAAGGCCCCGTTTTTTCAAATATTGTTTTAGCAGATGAAATCAATCGGACCCCTCCAAAGACCCAAGCAGCACTTTTGGAAGCCATGCAGGAACGCTCGGTCACGATTGCTGGAAATCATTATAAATTAGAGCAACCTTATTTTGTTTTGGCCACACAAAACCCCATTGAACAAGAAGGTACTTATCCACTTCCAGAAGCCCAATTGGACCGCTTTATGTTTGCAATAAATCTGGAGTATCCTACATTTGAAGAAGAAGTTTCGGTTGTGAAACAGACCACTTCCACCCATTCATCTTTAGTTGAGGTTGTCTTTGATGATACAGCTGTTTTAGAATTTCAAAGCCTAATTCGCAGAATTCCAGTTGCAGATAATGTGGTTGAGTATGCCGTTAGAATGATTTCAAAAACAAGGCCTAATACTGCTACAGCTTCAGAAAAAATTCAAGAATTTGTATCCTGGGGTGCAGGCCCTCGGGCATCTCAAAATTTAATCTTAGCCGCTAAAACCCATGCAGTTATTCATGGTAAGTTTTCAGCTGATATTGAAGATGTTCAGGCGGTTTCCAAAAGTGTTCTACGCCACAGGATTATAAAAAATTATAAAGCTGAAGCAGAAGGTGTCACTGTTGATACTATCATTGAGAGCCTGTATTAAACTCTAACCACTCTAAAATATTTCATATTTTTCCTTCAGTCCGAGTTCTTTTATTTTTTAAACCTAGAACCGAGATATTCAAAGTAGTATAGATTCATCAAAATCATAGAATAGGCGTAGATGCTATCTTCAACAGGAATTGTTCCCATACGTATTCCTAAATTCTCCGCATCATTGTACCAAACAACTTGATTGTCAATCCAACTGCCTGTCAGAACCCCATTAACAATAAAAAAGGGAATAAGCATGACTAGAAAAGTTAAGAAAAAATGTTGGAGAAGTTGGGGGTTATATTTGTAAACAAGCCATGTTAATGGTATTGCCAAACTAAAATTCACCAATGTGTACCATTTGTCATAATTGGCTAGAGCTAGAATAAATAAAATTAAAACAAGACTTATGCTTATGGCTTTTGTGGCTACTTTATTGAGCTTTAAATTAGGGAAGTATAGTAATAATGCATAATGTGTAAATACACAAGAAAAGGGTATACATATAAAAAAGAGCCATTCTTCCAAAGGAAGGCTGAAAATTTCAAATCCTAAAAAGTAATCAGAATTAAAGCCCCAGACACCATTCATTGTAAAAATCACATCCCAAGGAATAAAAACACTCATGGTGAGCATTAGGGACAACAATAGCCAATGAAATTTTTTGTAAAGTTGTAATTTCGGATGAAAGCTGTATAAGAGCGGAACAGCAATGGAGCCAATATTAAGCCATAGATAGAGCGAATTCACAATCTACTTCCTAAAATATTTAAAAGGAACGACCAACATTCCAAAACATTCCCCATCTTTTTTACCACGGTGTTTGTGATGCATTTTATGAGCCCTACGCACGCCTTTTGCATACCAATTATTGGCTTTTCTAAACATTTTAAAACGTTGGTGTATAAAAATGTCATGCACTATAAAATAGGTCGCACCATACGCCATAATACCAAAGCCAATAGGAAGGCCAGCCCAAAAGCCTTCGTAGCTCCAGAGATAAAAGCAACTCATGCTTACCACTGCATAAAAAATAAAAAAGGCATCATTGCGCTCAAACCAACTATCGTGATCTTTGTGGTGATGGTCTTTGTGTAAGCTCCACAAAAACCCATGCATGATGTATTTATGGGTGAACCAAGCCATAAATTCCATGATAAAAAAGGTCGATAGAAAAACGAATATCCAAAGTATTGTGTTTATGATCATGGCCTATAATAAATTGAGATGATATTTTACATAACTACGCGTCAACAATTCAATCTTTTTGTAATTGGGTACTCGGATGCGTGTATTTTTTATTTCGAGTGCTGGTGTTTTCTTTAATTTTTTAAGCAATTGTCTGTAATAACGATAGGCCATAAAAACGCCAAATTTAGCTTCTAATGGCAACATTTTAATTCCTTTAAGACCCTCAGAAAAATCATTTTCAATATCATCAATGATTTGCTGTTTGGCTGCTTCATCTAGATTTTCTAAGTCTGTATTTGGAAAATAGGTTCGGTTTAAACCTTCGTAATCTGCTTTGAGATCTCTAAGAAAGTTAACTTTTTGAAACGCTGAGCCTAGGGCCATTGCAAAATCTTTTAAGCAATTGTATTTTTCTTGATTTCCGTTGACAAAAACTTTTAGACACATAAGACCAACAACATCCGCAGAGCCATAGATGTAATTTTTATATTCTTCTTCTGTTTTGTAGGTTGATTTATGTAAATCCAGTCGCATAGAATCCATAAAGGCATCTACAAGTTCACGATCAATATTACATTTGTGATAGGTATATTGAAAAGCATTCAGAATCGGATTTAGGCTGATTTTATTTTGAAGCGATATTTCTAAATCGGATTCAAATTTGGCAAACAATTTCTCCTTGGGATAATCGTGAAACGAGTCTACAATTTCATCAGCCAATCTGACAAAACCATAAATATTATAAATATCTTGACGAATGGAGCTTGAAAGCATTTTCGTTGCCATCGAGAAAGATGTACTGTAGGTTTTCGTAACAATTTTACTACAGTCCTTTGATACAATGTCAAAAATAGATTTCATAATCTTACATTTTTAGTGCCTGGTACAATTCTCTAAAGAACTTTTTGAATGAGTTCTGAAGTAAGTTTTCCGGATATTAGCGACGGCGGTACCCCGGGTCCTGGAACAGTTAATTGTCCTGTAAAATACAAATTTTTAACTTTTTTACTTTTCAATTTAGGCCTTAAAAAAGCAGTTTGCAATAATGTCATTGCCATGCCATAGGCATTTCCTTTATACGAATTGTATTTGGACTTGAAATCTTTAACACAAAACGATTCTTTAAAGATAATATTATTTTGAATTGATTGTCCTGTTTTTTCTTCAAATCTTTTAAGAATATTTTCTAAGTAATGATTTCTCAGCGAATCAGTATCTTTAAGTCCTGGAGCAATGGGCATCAAAATAAACAAAGCATCACAGTTTTTTGGCGCCATCGATGGGTCTGTTTTTGAGGGAATATTTACATAAAATAATGGATGACTTGGCCATTTAGGATTATCATAAATTTCTTCAGCGTGTGTTTCAAAATTAGCATCAAAAAACAGATTGTGGTGCTCTGTGTTTTTTATTTTTTTGTCGAGTCCAATGTAAAAGAGCAATGAGGATGGTGCAAATACTTTGCTGTTCCAATAAGTCTCTGAATATTGGCGGTATTTAATGTCTAAAAGGGTTTCAGAGTGGTGGTAATCTGCCCCACTGATAACGATGTCTGATTTTATTAAACTTCCTTTTGTTTTGAGTCCTATTGCAGCATTGTTTTTAACAACTATTTTATCAATATTGTGATTGGTGTGTATTTTAACCCCAAGTTCAATTGCCAATGATTTCATCCCTTTGATAATTTCATACATACCACCTCTTGGGTGCCATGTTCCCAATCCAAAGTCTGCAAAATTCATAAAACTAAAAAAAGAAGGTGTTTTATTAGGTTTGGCACCTAGAAACAAAGAAGGAAACTCTAGAGTCGATATCAGTTTGGGATTCTTAAATCTTTTTCTAACTTCTTGACTAATTGTTTTAAAAAACTGATCAATTCTTAGGATAGTTTCTGTAGTAACCAGCTCTTTTGGAGATATTCCTGGTGCTTTGTAAAGAATCTTGTTAACGGCGATTCCATAGTTTTCTTGGGCTTTTTTAATAAACTTTTTTAATTTAACTCCACTTCCCTTTTCAATTCGTTCGAATTCCAAACAAATTTTTTCAAGAGAATCTCCAATAGTCATTACTTCATCCTCAAAAAATATTCGATAAGCCGGATCTAACTTATCAATTATGTAGTAATCAGAAGTCTTTTTCCCAAAGTCATTAAAGAAGCGATCGAAAACGTCTGGCATCCAATACCAGGAAGGCCCAATATCAAAAGTGAAGCCCTCTTTTTTTAATTGTCCCGCGCGACCTCCAACTTTGCTGTTTTTTTCAAAAATGGAGACTTTATAACCTGATTTCGCTAAATAACAAGCGGCTGAGAGTGATGAAAATCCGGATCCTATTATTTGTATAGACTTTTTCATTTTAATACTAAATTAATGAAAACACCGGTTTAAAAATCCATCGCCGAGGATTTTTATAAAACTTTAACTTAATTTTCAATATTTTCCATGTCTTTAATTTTCAATACGGCTTCAGTGGTGCTCATTTTTACGATAGATTTGGAATTTATGAATTACAAAAAAAGTAACAAAAAAATCAAGATTTTATAATAATGTGCGCACGAGAAGACTCGAACTTCCACGGGAATAATTCCCACTAGCCCCTCAAGCTAGCGCGTCTACCAATTCCGCCACGTGCGCATTTGATTTTGAAGAAAAAAAGTTAAGACCAGGCTTAACTTTTAGTGACTTGGCTGGGGCTCGAACCCAGGACCCTCTCCTTAAAAGGGAGATGCTCTACCAACTGAGCTACCAAGTCTTTGAGATGTGTATAATAGCGGCTGCAAAGATAAAGTGTTTAATTAATAATACAATATTTTTCTTTCAATATTTTTTCGTTTTTTTGTCTTATTATTCGGGCGCTTTTAAGTAACTAAAAATTGTATATGATTGTTGTTCTTTTGGGATATATGGGTTCTGGTAAATCATCCGTTGGAAAACCATTGGCAAATCGATTAAACGCTGCGTTTATAGACCTTGATTCTTATATTGAAAAACAGCAAGCATCCTCTATATCAAATTTATTTGAGACCAAAGGTGCGCTTGAATTTCGTGATATCGAAAGAAAGGCTGTATTTGAAATTTGCAACTCCCATTCTAATTTAGTTTTGGCCTTGGGTGGGGGTACACCCTGTTATGGAGATATACTTCCGTATTTATTATGTCATCCCAATGTTTTTACTGTATACCTAAAAGCCTCAGTGAAATCCCTGACTAAGCGCTTGATTACTGAGAAATCTAATCGGCCCTTAATTGCCAATATTCCCGACGAAAAACTTTCTGATTTTATTGGCAAACATCTTTTTGAGCGTTCAGCATTCTACACCCAAGCTGAATTAACTATTGAAGTTAGTTCAATGCAAATTGATCAAATTGTTCTAGAAATAAATAGCGCTTTAAATTAGCACAACTTTGGCATTATTGTCTTTAAAAATCACATCGACATGCTCATTTAGTGAAGTTGAAAGTGAGATACCTTTGAAATCTGCTTTAACAGGGTATTTTTTGTGATTCCTATTAACTAGAACAGCAGTTTTAAATTGTTTCAACGGTGTTTCTAGGAAGTGTTTAACACCATAAATAAGGGTAGTGCCAGAATGTAAAACATCGTCAATTAATACCAAGGACTTCTCGGCGTATTGTTCTGGACTCAAAGATGTTTCAACAACACTGTAAGGGTTTTTTTTATTTATTTTCACTGAACATAAAGTTCCTTTAATTTTAGAAATCTCTTCTAATTTGTTTTTGATCTTTTGAGCCAAAAAGTAACCATTACTTTGTATGCCTGCCAAAACTACTTCTTTTTCATCCACGTTTGATTCGTAAATTTGATAGGTAATCCTACGAATTTTATGGTTGATTTCTTCATTGTTAAGAATGCAATTTTGTGATAAGGCCATGATTATAATTTATTCAAATATAAAAAAGACATTTTACAGTTGTTGTTTAATTGTCATCAAAATCTAAATAATCTTCAATGTCTCTTCTGCTTTTTTTGGTGGGACGTCCTTCCCCTTTAGTTCTGTAATAATCCTTTGAATATTTCAAAAGTTCTTGGGCTTCAAATTCAGACTTTGGTGTGGTATCAGTTCTGTAAATATCAACTAGTTTCGCTCCCATTCTGCTTTTAGGTAATTCTAGAATGGTCAATTGGTAGTTGACTTGCTTTATTCTAACCATTATTTTTTCAGTAGGATAAACTTCCCGACTCGGCTTCACCACTTGATCATTGACTTTAACCTTGCCTTTTTTACAGGCATTTGTTGCCAAACTTCGCGTTTTAAAATAGCGAACACACCATAAAAACTTGTCGATTCTCATTTTTTATTAAATGCCTGTGATTGTTTTCTGCAAAAATACTATAAAATTGTATCTTGCAGCACCAAATACAACATTATGAAAATTAAATTTTACGCTTTTCTTTTGTTCATTTTTTCTTCAGTTATCTATACTTGCGAGGAAGAAGAAACACAAGCTGAAGCGATTCCGCCAAGGGATCGTGCAGAGCAACAGTTGAGCGACATGGATACCCTACAAAATTATTTAAACAATCATTATTTTAATTCTGGCGCTATAGAGGCTCTATCCTCTTATCCTCAAATCTCAGACATTGAAATTACAGAACTCGTTGAAGGTGAAACACTTCCTTCTGGTACCACTTTATTGATTGATGTAGTAGAAGAAAAACAAACCGTTTTTGAGGGGGTTGATTATAGTTATTTTATTTTGACCATTGAAGAGGGTCAAGGTGAGCACCCACATTTTACAGATCAAGTTCGGGTCAATTATGAGGGCTTTTTAACCAATAACGCTACTTTTGATAACTCTGTAACCTCAGTTGATTTTGATTTGGCCGGCAATATAATTCCTGGATGGAACCGTATTTTACCCCAATTTAAAACATCTGATGCTTATGTGACCAATAGCGATGGGACCGTGCATTATGAGAACTATGGTATTGGTGTCATGTTCTTGCCTTCAGGATTGGCTTATTTCAACGCTCCGCCACCTGGAATCTCTAGCTATTCATGTTTGATTTTTAAATTTGAATTACAACAATATAAAGTCATGGATCATGACAATGATTACATCCCTAGTTATATGGAAGATTTGGATGCTGATTTGGACATTTACAATGACGATACAGATGCTGATTTAGTTAGTAATTTCTTAGACACGGATGATGATGGAGATGGTTTTAGCACCTTTAGAGAGGTCATTGCTCTTGATTTAACGGATACGAGTCTTGAAGGGTTGAGCGCTCAAATGCAAGCATTTGAACCTTTGGGTTCAGATCAATTTTTCACCCCCTTGATTACTGCTGATGATGGTACTTTTTCAATTACACTCATCACACTTGAAGACACAAATGGTAATGGAATTCCCAATTATATAGATGCTGATGATACAGGAACACTTGACAACTAGAATTGGTGTAGAACAAAAAAGCAGGCATATGCCTGCTTTTTTTAAAGAATAGCCTCTATTTTCTGGCAATTACTTTCTGTGCTTTTTGAACAATGGTCGCGCTGTCCAAGCCGTATTTTTTCATAAGTTGAGCAGGAGTTCCAGATTCTCCAAAAGTGTCATTGGTGGCAACAAATTCCTGGGGAGCTGGTGTGTTAAGTCCCAAGACTCTAGCAACACTTTCACCTAATCCACCATAATAATTGTGTTCTTCTGCCGTAACCACACAGCCTGTTTTTGCGACCGATTTTAAAATTGCAGTTTCATCCAAAGGTTTGATGGTGTGAATGTTGATGACTTCTGCCGAAATTCCTTTGGCTTCTAATGCTTTTGAGGCTTCTAATGCCTCCCAAACTAAATGGCCCGTAGCCACAATGGTCACATCAGTCCCTTCAGTCAGTTGAATGGCTTTTCCTATTTCAAACACTTGATTTTCAGGTGTGAAAATAGGAACAGAGGGGCGCCCGAACCGCAAGTATACAGGTCCAATATAATCTGCTATGGCTATTGTTGCAGCTTTGGTTTGATTGTAATCGCATGGATTGATTACCACCATTCCTGGTAACATTTTCATAAGACCAATATCTTCTAAAATTTGATGGGTAGCGCCATCTTCTCCCAATGTTAAACCTGCGTGAGATGCGCAAATTTTTACATTTTTCCCAGAGTATGCAATGGATTGTCTAATTTGATCGTAAACACGACCTGTTGAGAAATTTGCAAAAGTTCCTGTGAAAGGAATTTTACCTCCAATCGTTAATCCAGCAGCAATGCCCATCATATTCGCTTCCGCGATTCCAATTTGAAAGAACCGCTCTGGATTTTCATCAATAAACTGATTCATTTTTAGAGACCCAACAAGGTCAGCACACAAAGCCACTACATTGGGATTATTTCTTCCAAGTTCGGTCAAGCCAGCTCCAAAACCACTTCGTGTATCTTTTTTCTCTGTATATGTATATGTTTTCATTGTAATGGTTTTGAATATCAATAATCTCCTAGTGTTTCAGGATTCTGGCCAAGGGCAATCGCGAGTTGTTCGTCATTAGGGGCCTTTCCGTGCCAAGCATGTGTGTGCATCATAAAGTCAACTCCGTTACCCATCATTGTTTTAAGAAGAACACAAACGGGTTTTCCTTTTCCAATGGCTTCTTTAGCAGCAGTCATTCCCTCCAAAATAGCGTCAATGTCATTTCCAGCGTCAATCTCAATCACGCTCCAGTCAAAGGCTTCAAATTTAGCTTTTAAATCTCCCATGTATAAAACATCGTCTGTAGGACCATCAATTTGTTTTCCGTTGAGGTCAATGGTCGCAATTAAATTATCTACTTTTTTTGCAGCAGCGTAAAGGATGGCTTCCCAATTTTGCCCCTCTTGTAATTCGCCATCGCCGTGAAGGCTGTAAACAATGCTTTGATCTTTGTTAAGCTTCTTTGAATGTGCTGCTCCAATGGCCACAGACATTCCTTGCCCTAAAGAACCAGATGCAATCCGAATACCAGGCAATCCTTCATGAGTGGTTGGGTGTCCTTGCAGGCGAGAATCTAAGAGGCGAAAGGTATTCAATTCCTCTACAGGAAAGTAGCCGCTTCGCGCAAGTACACTATAAATAACTGGTGAAATGTGACCATTTGACAGGAAAAATAAATCTTCATTGAGGCCGTCCATATCAAACTCTGTTTTGTGGTTCATTACTTTTGAATAAAGAGCCACAAGGAATTCAGTACAACCTAGAGATCCGCCTGGGTGTCCTGAATTTACTTTATGTACCATGCGTAAAATATCGCGCCTAACTTGGGTCACTAAAGCGTTGAGTTCTGTATTGGACATGCTGTAAAAGTTAAATTTTTTTCAAAAATAAATTTTATTTTTAACCGTCAAAATATTTATAGATTTAAATTATCATTTTTTAACTAACAATTTATAAGCTTTTATTTGCTTATTTCTCACAGTCTATTAATTGATTTTAATAAGCTAACTTTGTGGCAAATATTACACATTTCATTTGAAATTTAATTTAATCACAACTGACACTAATTCTAAAGCACGTGCAGCCACATTGGCTACGGATCATGGGGTTATAGAAACGCCAATTTTCATGCCTGTTGGCACGGTTGGTAGTGTGAAAGGCGTGCATCAACGTGAACTTAAAAATGACATCAACCCCGACATCATTTTAGGGAACACCTATCATTTGTATTTACGACCTCAGATCGAAATTTTAGAAAAAGCGGGCGGTTTACACAAGTTTATGAATTGGGATCGAAATATTTTAACAGATTCCGGTGGTTATCAGGTCTATTCTTTATCAGCCAATCGAAAAATTAAAGAGGAAGGTGTTAAGTTTAGAAGTCATATTGATGGTGGTTATCATGTTTTCACTCCAGAAAATGTGATGGAAATTCAACGTAATATTGGAGCAGATATCATCATGGCATTTGATGAGTGCACACCATATCCCTGTGATTATAATTATGCTAAGCGTTCCATGCACATGACCCATCGTTGGTTGGACCGATGTGTGAATCAATTGGAAAAATTACCTTTTAAATATGGTTTCTCACAAGCTTTTTTTCCAATCGTTCAGGGCAGTGTTTACAAAGATTTAAGACAACAATCTGCGGAGTATATTGCCAATACTAATGCCGTTGGTAACGCCATTGGAGGTCTTTCAGTAGGGGAGCCCGCAGAAGAAATGTATGCGATGACAGATGCGGTTTGTGCTATTTTACCTGAAGATAAACCCCGCTATTTGATGGGGGTGGGGACCCCAATAAATATTTTAGAAAACATTGCTTTAGGAATTGACATGTTTGATTGCGTTATGCCTACGCGAAATGCCAGAAACGGTATGTTGTTCACCGCGCATGGTACCATAAATATTAGAAATAAAAAGTGGACCGACGATTTTTCACCCATCGACGAAATGGCAATTACTTGGGTAGATACAGAATATTCAAAAGCCTATTTAAGACATTTATTTTCGGTCAATGAGTTATTAGGCAAACAAATTGCAACCATTCACAACCTTGGCTTTTATATGTGGTTGGTTCGCGAAGCAAGAAAACGTATTTTAGCTGGTGATTTTCTATCTTGGAAGACAATGATGATTGCCCAAATGGATAAGCGCCTTTAGATTATGAAAATTTTTGACTGGTACATCTTAAAACGCTATTTGCTGACATTTTTTTTAATGTTACTGCTTTTTATTCCTATTGGAATAACAGTTAATTTGGCTGAAAAAATAGATCGAATTTTAGAAAACAAAGTTCCTTTTGAAGAAGTGGCAGCCTATTACTTTGACTTTACCATTTATTTTGCGAATCTGCTTTTTCCTTTATTTTTATTTCTTTCTGTAATTTGGTTTACCTCAAAATTGGCTAACAATACAGAAGTCGTCGCATTTTTAAGTTCTGGGGTTTCGTTTTTCAGATTCTTAAGGCCCTATTTTATTGGGGGTACTGTAATTGCCATTGTTGCCGTGTTTTTAGGAATGTATTGGGCCCCCAAAGCAAGTAAAGGGTTTAATGAATTCAATTATAAATACCTGAAAAATAAAAAAGCGGTTATAACACAGTTCATCCATCAACAAATAAATGATAACGATTACATTTATGTAAGTAATTTTGACACCAAATCTATGCGAGGCAATAATTTTACACTTGAGCATTTTAATGGTAATAAATTAGAATATAAAATTCATGCGTCGGCCATCAATTATATTGAAAAAGACAGTGTTTATCGTTTGTCAAACTACCACCTACGGTACATAGGAAAAGACAATGATTCCCTTATTTTCAAGCGTCGTATAGACACCTTATTAGGTTTTGATCTTTTGGATTTGACACCTCCAAAATATGTAGCAGAAACCTTAAATATTAGTGAATTATCCGATTTTATAAAACGTGAAGAAGCCCGTGGTTCCTCAAATATAAATAGGTATAAAGTTGTGCAATATAAAAAGTGGAGTTTACCGGTATCCGTTTATATTTTAACCATTATTGCGGTTGCAGTATCCTCCATCAAAAGACGCGGTGGCATGGGTGTTAATTTAGCCTTCGGAATTGTCATCGCTATGGTTTATGTATTTTTCGATAAGGTATTTGGCGTAATGGCTGAACAATCAGACTTTTCACCATTAATTGCCGTTTGGTTTCCTAATTTTATTTTTGGCATTTTAGCAGTTTATCTTTTGTTCAATGCCAAGCGCTAAATTTAAAAATCAATTACACCTGCATTTTCTTGTTTTTATTGCAGGATTTACCGCAATTTTGGGTGAATTAATTTCCTTGGAGGCCATTCCCTTGGTTTGGTACCGCATGCTTATCGCAGGCGTTTTAATGTTTGGATTTATTAAAATTAAAAAGATTTCACTCGTGGTTCCTTTCAAAACCATTCTGAAGTTTTTTTTAGCGGGCATTGTCATTGCCTTGCATTGGATTACGTTTTTTGCTGCGATTAAAGTTTCTAATATTTCTATAACCTTGGCTATGTTTTCCACTGGTGCCTTTTTTGCATCTCTTATAGAACCCATTTTCTATAAACGTAAAATAATTCCCTATGAAATTATATTTGGCCTGCTTGTGATTGCAGGAGTTTTTATGATCATGCAGACTGAAATTAAATACCTCTTGGGAATTTGTCTGGGAATTACATCGGCGCTTTTTTCATCTCTTTTTGCGGTAATCAACGGTAAATTTGTGGCGCACCACAATGCTTCAACAATTTCTTTTTATGAATTTATCAGCGGCGTGTTTTTTATCTCCCTTTATATAGCCTTTTCAAATGACGGCTTTGATGCGTCATTTTTTAAATTATCCATAGATGATTGGCTCTACCTTGGAATTTTAGCATCCGTTTGTACTGCCTATGCCTTTATTGCTTCAGTATATGTTATGCGTTATATCACTCCATATTCTGTAGTTTTAACCTACAATCTTGAACCCATTTATGGTATTTTTTTAGCTCTTTTGTTCTTCCCTCAAACTGAGGTCATGCCCCCTATTTTTTATTTAGGAGCTACCCTAATAATATGTACTGTCTTAATGAATGCTTTGGTCAAATATAAAATAGGTAAAATTTAACTTTTAACATGAACCAAAAAATTTAAAGTTCCTATATTTGTAATACAAACCAACCGATACAGATTTCCTTATGGAATATTTAGAATTCGAATTACCAATTAAAGAGTTAGAGGATCAACTACAAAAATGTCAAGTTATTGGAGATGAAAGTAACGTAGATGTCACCGAGGCATGCAAACAAATTCAAAATAAACTTGAAATCACTAAAAAAGAAATCTATAAAAATTTAACTCCTTGGCAACGCGTTCAACTCTCTCGTCATCCTAACAGGCCCTACACCTTAGATTACATCAACGCCATCTTTAAGGATTCCTTTTTAGAGCTTCATGGCGATCGAAATTTCAAAGACGATAAAGCCATGGTTGGTGGTTTGGGTAAAATCGGAAATCAAAGTTTTATGTTTATAGGGCAACAGAAAGGCTTTAACACTAAAACACGACAGTACCGAAATTTTGGTATGGCTAATCCAGAAGGTTATCGTAAAGCCCTTCGCTTGATGAAATCGGCAGAAAAATTTGGAATTCCTGTGGTTACACTCATCGACACTCCGGGGGCTTATCCAGGACTTGAAGCTGAGGAAAGGGGGCAGGGTGAGGCCATCGCTAGGAATATATTGGAAATGACCCGCTTGAAAGTTCCTATAATAACTGTTATTATTGGTGAAGGTGCTTCTGGTGGCGCTTTGGGAATCGGCGTTGGAGATCGTGTTTTAATGCTTGAAAATACCTGGTATTCTGTGATATCTCCTGAGTCTTGTTCTTCAATTTTATGGCGCAGCTGGGAATACAAAGAGCAAGCCGCTGAAGCGCTTAAGTTGACAGCAAAAGACATGAAGCGCATGAAATTGGTAGATGAAATCATAAAAGAACCCCTTGGAGGTGCCCACAAAAATCCAGAAAAAACCTTTACAGCCACTCAAAATGCGATTTTGAAATGTTATGAAGAATTAAAAAACTTATCACCAAAATCTTTGGTAGATCAGCGCATGGATAAGTATGCTCAAATGGGTGTTTACAACGATTAAACTTTACTACCATTCGAAGAATTAAAAAAAACCAAGCGTAATGTTCGGTTTTTTTTTCCTTGTTAACAATTTACTCTAACTTATTAACATTGCTTGTTTTGTATTTTAAAGTCCTAATTTCTAAAAATAGATTCAATTTTACTTACTTTAGTGGCTATGAAACAGCCAGAACCATATAAAGGAATTCAATCAACACGTTCAAATGTTATCAGTCTTGAAAAAGGAAAAATCCCACCACAAGCTGTTGATCTAGAAGAGGTTGTCTTAGGTGCCATGATGATTGATAAAAAAGGCGTCGATGAGGTTATTGATATATTGAGTATTGATTCCTTTTACAAAGACGCGCATCAATTCATATTTGAGGCCATACTACAACTTTTTGAAGACAGTCAGCCAATAGATCTGTTAACGGTTTCAGCACAACTTAGAAAAAATCAAAAATTAGATATCGTAGGCGGAGATTTTTATTTGATAGGGCTCACGCAAAAGGTATCTTCTTCCGCCCACATCGAGTTTCACGCACGTATAATTTTACAGAAGTTTATTCAGCGTAGCCTGATTAAAATTTCCAATGAAATTATTGAAGATTCATTTGATGANACCAAGGATGTCTTCGATCTTTTAGANAAAGCAGAATCAAAATTATATGATGTTACNCAAGGCAATATCAAGAAATCTACGGAAACTGCNCAAGATTTGGTNTTNCAAGCNAAGAAAAAAATTGAAGAAATTTCNAATAAAGAAGGNCTCAGCGGAATTCCNTCNGGCTTTGATAAAGTAGANAAATTGACNTCAGGTTGGCAAGAAAGTGATCTNATTATTGTNGCNGCNAGACCCGGGATGGGNAAAACAGCTCTCACCCTNTCAATGGCANGAAATATTGCNGTGAATCAAAATATTCCTGTTGCATTCTTTTCNTTAGAAATGTCTTCAGTTCAGTTGATNACGCGTTTAATTTCATCTGAAACAGGTTTGAGCTCGGATAAATTAAGAACTGGAAAGCTTGAAAAACACGAATGGGAACAATTGAATGTCAAAGTAAAATCCCTTGAAAAAGCCCCGCTTTATATTGATGACACTCCCTCATTATCCATTTTTGATTTACGAGCAAAAGCCAGGCGATTGGCCTCTCAAAATGGCATCAAACTTATTGTTGTTGATTATTTGCAATTAATGACTGCCGGTGTTAGTCAGAAATCAGGGAATCGTGAGCAAGAAATTTCTATGATCTCTAGAAACCTCAAGGCCCTTGCTAAAGAACTTAGTGTTCCTGTCATTGCTTTATCGCAGCTTTCTAGAGCTGTTGAAACGAGAGGGGGCAGCAAGCGTCCGCTACTTTCTGATTTACGTGAATCTGGAGCGATTGAACAGGATGCTGATATTGTATCTTTTATTTACAGGCCAGAGTACTATAAAATAGACGAATGGGATGATGAAGAGCACACACCTTGTGAGGGTCAAGCGGAATTTATAATTGCAAAACATAGAAATGGTGGGCTCGATAGCATCCGTTTAAAATTTATTGGTCACCTTGGTAAATTTGATAATTTAGACAACTTTGATTCTCCCTTTGACGCCGAATACCATTCAAAAATGAATGCAGCTGCTAACGATGATACTTTTTCAGAAGATCCATCCATGCAGGTTGATCCTGATGATGCCTTTGGCCCTCCAAGTGATGATACCCCTTACTAATAGCACGAGTCAAGCCCTTTAAAATGCATCATAAATTCTTTTTTGTAATTTTTTTATTGTCAATTTCCCTAAAAGGTTTTGCAAGTTATATACTAATACCCATGGATGCAGAGTCTCAAGACAATCATTTAAAGTCTTATGGTATTGCCTATTGGGTTTTAAATCAGAACCAAAACATCAAATGGTTGTTAAATTACAGAGGGGGTTCATTTTTATTACCCAATTCTGAGAACACTACCAAAGAATGCCATATTAGAGGCGTTTCCTATGAATTAATTAGTGATGCCAAGGCTGCTGAAATCCTTCAAGAAATCAGCAGTCCAAGTCAAAACATGGAATCCGTCGTATTGGAAAAAGCGCCTCGAATCGCTGTTTATTCACCAAGTGGTAAACAGCCCTGGGACGATGCTGTCACCTTGGTTTTGACTTATGCAGAAATCCCTTACGATATTATATATGACACTGAAGTTCTTAACGATGCCTTACTGGTTTACGATTGGTTGCATCTGCACCATGAAGATTTTACAGGTCAATACGGTAAATTTTACAGGGCTTATCGAAATGCTGCATGGTACATAGAACAGCAAAAAGAGGCGGAGGCTTTGGCACACCAATTGGGTTATGACAAGGTGTCTCAAGAAAAATTAGCTGTAGCTCAAAAAATAAAAGATTATGTCTTAGGCGGTGGATTTATGTTTGCCATGTGCAGTGCTACAGATAGTTTTGATATTGCCTTGTCGGCACAAGCATTAGACATATGCGAACCCATGTTTGATTCAGATGGTACTTCTCCAAACTACCAAGCCCAACTTGACTTTTCAAAAACATTCGCGTTCAAAGAATTTATTTTGGAACGAGATCCCAATATTTACGAATTTTCATCCATTGATTTGACATCAACGCGTCGAATTCCTAAAGAATCGGACTATTTTACTTTGATGGATTATTCTGCTAAGTGGGATCCTATTCCGACCATGCTCAATCAAAATCATACTGCCTTAGTGAAGGGGTTTATGGGGCAAACAACGGCCTACAATCCAACCCAAATAAAATCCAATGTCTTGGTGTTGGGAGAAAATAAAATCAACGGTGAAGCGCGTTATATTCACGGCGTTAAAGGCAAAGGTTTTTTCACATTTTATGGAGGCCATGATCCTGAAGATTATACCCACAGGGTGGGGGATCCGAAAACAGAATTGGAATTGCATCCCACCTCACCGGGCTATCGCTTGATACTCAATAATGTATTATTCCCAGCAGCAAAAAAGAAAAAGCAAAAGACCTAGAGTTGTTTACAATACAAAAAAGCCCGTTCAAATGCACGGGCTTTTTTGTAGCAAATAATAGTTTGTTAATCAGGCAGTCACCTTATTTCACTTTTTTTAAGATCGCCTCAAAAGCTTTGGGGTCGTTCATTGCTAAATCAGCTAAAACCTTACGGTTTAAGTCTATATTGTTAGCTTTTAGTTTCCCCATAAATTGAGAATAAGACATTCCATATTGTCTGGCACCGGCGTTGATACGCACAATCCAAAGGGCTCGAAATGTTCTTTTTTTGTTTCTTCGATCTCTGTAGGCATAAAGCATGGCTTTGTCCACAGCATTTTTTGCAACGGTCCATACATTTTTGCGGCGCCCAAAATAGCCTTTGGCTTGTTTTAGGACTTTTTTTCTGCGGGCTCTTTTGGCCACTGAATTTACTGATCTTGGCATATTGTTTGTTTTTTGTAGTTGGCGCCCCGAACTTATTTTCAGGATCTTTTATTGGCCAGACTCCATGGTTTAAATTAAGTTACCTTAGTTTGCATTTACTTTAAACGCAACTGTTGTTTGATATTGGCCTCATCACTTTCGTGTACCAAAGTACTGTGGGTGAGGGCAAGCTTACGTTTTTTAGACTTCTTCGTTAGAATGTGGCTTTTGAACGCATGCTTTCTTTTGATTTTACCAGAGCCTGTCACTTTAAAGCGTTTTTTAGCGCTGGATTTCGTTTTCATTTTTGGCATGTTCTGCAGTTTATATAATTATTCGCTATTTTTTAATTGGCGAGATGAACATAATCATCCGCTTTCCTTCCAGTTTAGGCATCTGCTCTACTTTTCCAAGTTTTTCCAGGTCTTGTGCTAAACGAAGCAACAAAATTTGTCCTTTCTCCTTGAAGATTATAGAACGCCCTTTAAAAAATACAAATGCTTTTAATTTTGCCCCTTCTTTCAAAAACTTTTC
>NZDM01000011.1 GCA_002690085.1 Flavobacteriaceae bacterium | reverse complement strand
TTATTTTGTTTACGGCTATTTATCCCAAGTGGGTGTAGATCAAGGATATGAGCCCATTCAGCCGATACATTATTCACATAAAATTCACGCAGGCGACAATGGCATTGATTGTAAGTATTGCCATTCGTCAGCAAGAGTCAGTAAACATTCAGGTATACCATCTTTAAATGTTTGTATGAATTGCCACAAATCAATTTATGAGGTGGCGCCATCTACTGCCACGGAAGAATACAGCAAAGAGTTTTACGATGCGGAGATTCAAAAACTTTACAACGCCGTTGGTTGGGACGACGTTGAGCAAAAGTACACCGGAAAAACTAAGCCAGTCAAATGGATTCGAATTCACAACCTGCCTGATTTTGCTTATTTTAACCATTCGCAACACGTTACAGTTGCAGGGGTTGAATGTCAAACTTGTCATGGGCCAGTAGAGGAAATGGAAATTATGTACCAGCATTCTCCATTAACCATGGGCTGGTGTATCAACTGTCACAGAGAGACCAATGTCAAGGTAGAAGACAATGGGTATTATGAAAAAATTCACGAAGCACTTTCAAAAAAGTATGGTGTTGATAAGCTAACAGCTGCTCAAATGGGTGGTTTAGAATGTGGGAAATGCCACTATTAAAAAAGGAACGTATATATGTCGTCAAATAAGAAATACTGGAAGAATGTTGAGGAGATAAGTCCTGTCCAATCTGCGGCTTTGGCGTCTCTAAAACATAAAGAATTCGTTCAAGAAATTCCGGTAGATGAATTTTTAGGAGACAAGGATGCTTTAGAATCTTCTGCAACCACACGTCGTGATTTTCTTAAATATGTTGGATTTAGTACGGCAGCAGCCTCCTTGGCAGCTTGCGAGGGTCCGGTCATAAAATCCATTCCTTACGTTGTCCAGCCCGAACAAATCATTCCTGGAGTTGCCAATTACTACGCCACGGCCATTGGAAATGGCTATGATTTTGCCAGCCTCCTGATTAAAACTAGAGAGGGCCGTCCTATAAAAATTGAGTGCAACAGTTTGGCAGGCGAGAATGGAACCACCAATGCCAGAGTGCAAGCTTCCGTGTTGGACCTTTATGACAACCAACGCCTATCCGGACCGCTTAAAGACGGAGAAAATATTTCATGGAAAGACTTCTACAAAGAAGTCGGTGAAAAGTTAGAAATGGTTCAATCTCAGGACAAAGCGATTGTTTTATTGACTCAAACCTATGCCAGCCCTAGCACATCAAAATTAATTTCTGAGTTTAAAGCTAAATACAGAAATGTTTCTCATGTAGTATATGATGCTATTTCTGAATCTTTTGCGGCCGATGCTTATGAGGCAAAGTACGGTAGAAGAGGACTTGCAAATTACGACTTCTCAAAGGCCAAAACTATTGTATCTATTGGTGCAGATTTTCTTGGCGATTGGCAGGGGGGTGGCTTTGATTCTGCTTACGCTAAAGGACGTGTTCCAAAAAACGGAACTATGTCTCGACACATTCAGTTTGAATCCAATATGTCACTTTCTGGGGCCAATGCCGACAAGCGGGTGCCTTTAAAACCTTCTCAGCAAAAATTAGCTTTGGTAAGACTTTATGGGAAATTAACGGGTTCCTCTGTAAGCGTAACTTTACCTCCTACAATTGAAGCAGCCGTTGATTCAGCGGCCAAGGAAATTTCCAAAGCAGGGGCCAATGCTGTTGTGTTGACTGGTGTTCAAGACGAAAAAGCACAAGGCCTAGTCATTGCTATCAACGAATTCATAAAGAGTAAGGCTTTCGATCCGGAAACAATTATTTTAACACGACAAGGTAATGACAAAGCTGTTTCAGCGTTGGTAAAGGACATGAATGCTGGCAATGTTGGAGCCGTGATCATGGCAGGAGTTAACCCAGTGTATACACTCCCAAATACTTCTGCATTTGTGGAAGGACTTAAAAAAACTGCAGTATCTGTAGCATTTACAATGAAAAATGATGAAACTGCTGCCGAAACTCAATATGTAGGGGCTGTTCCGCATTACCTTGAATCATGGGGAGACTTGGAAACAAAGTCTGGTTTCTATGCACTAATGCAGCCTACCATTCGCCCGCTTTTTGACACCCAACAATTTCAAGAGGCTTTGTTAGTATTCAACGGTTCTGCGTTAAATTATCACGACTATATAAAGTCATTTTGGACTGAAACTATTCTAAAAGAAGAAGGTGTTTGGAACCAAGCACTTCACGACGGTGTTTACTCAGGCACTCCTTTAGCCACCTTAGACACTGCCACTTCAAAAATTACTAAGACACCTTTCAGTCTGGCCGCCGCTATCTCGACCTTGTCTTCTGTAAAATCTTCTGATTTTGAGCTCACTTTGTATCCAAAAACAGGAATGGGCGACGGTCAACAAGCCAATAATCCTTGGCTACAAGAATTTCCAGACCCATTGACACGTACGACATGGGATAATTATTTAACAGTATCGGAATATGATGCCAAAAATTTAGGCCTTTACTTAGATCCAAGCAACTTCTTCAATCAAAGCAGTCACGATGCAACAGGCGGCCTTAATGGCACTTATGCAAATGTCACGGTCGATGGTGTCACGGTCAAAGCACCTGTCATTATCCAACCTGGTCAAGCCCGCGGAACGGTAGGCCTTTCCTTCGGTTACGGAAGGACCAATGGACTCAAAGCAGAAATGCAAACAGGGGTCAATGCCTATCCCCTTTACAAAGACTTTAATGCCACCCAGGCAGTAGCCATTGCTGCTGCTGGAGGAAAACACGAATTTGCCTGCGTTCAATTGCACAACACTCTCATGGGTAGAGGAGACATTATAAAGGAAACTACTTTGAAGGTTTTCAATACTAGAGATTCTGAACATTGGAACCCAACTCCGGTTGTATCCCTAAATCACCAGGAAACGCCTGTTAGTTCTCCAGATGTCGATTTATGGGATGAGTTTGACCGCTCTATTGGACATCACTTTAACCTGTCCATAGATTTGAACTCCTGTACCGGTTGTGGCGCTTGTGTCATTGCTTGTCATGCTGAAAACAATGTTCCAGTTGTTGGAAAAGAAGAAATTAGAAGAAGTCGTGACATGCATTGGCTTCGTATTGACCGTTATTACTCCTCAGATGAAACCTTTGCAGGAGACAATACCACTAAAAATGACATTAGTGGCTTGGGCAGTTCCTTGAGCACTTTTGGAGAAATGGAGTTTCCATCCGAAAATCCTCAAGTTGCATTTCAGCCGATTATGTGTCAGCATTGTAATCATGCGCCTTGCGAAACTGTTTGTCCAGTGGCGGCGAGTTCTCACGGGAGACAAGGGCAAAATCACATGGCCTATAACCGCTGTGTTGGAACCCGTTATTGTGCTAATAACTGTCCTTACAAAGTCCGTCGATTCAATTGGTTCCTTTACAACGGAAATGATGAGTTTGACTACCATATGAATAATGATCTTGGTCGCATGGTCATCAACCCGGATGTAACGGTAAGGTCTCGTGGTGTCATGGAAAAATGTTCTTTTTGTATTCAAACGACCCAAGCGGTCATACTCAAGGCGAAGAGAGAAGGGCGGCCTGTTGTTGCTGGAGAGTTTAACGATGCTTGTGCATGTTCTGCAGCTTGTAGCAGTGGTGCAATGCGATTTGGGGACATTAACGAAAAGGAAAGTCCAATTTCTAAATTGGTAGAGGACGATAGAGCCTACTACCTTTTAGAACATGTTGGCACAAAACCAAATGTGGTTTATCAAGTTAAAGTAAGAAATAAAAACGAAGTATAACTAATTTAAAACTATGGGCTCTCATTACGAAGCACCGATCAGAAGACCACTCGTTACAGGTGAAAAATCCTATCACGACGTGACTTTGGATGTGGTCGCGCCTGTTGAAGGCAAGGCCAACAAGCTTTGGTGGATTGTTTTTTCAATTGCCCTGACCGCTTTTGCCTGGGGTCTTGGTTGTATGGTTTACACCATTTCAACAGGGATTGGGACTTGGGGTCTCAACAAAACTGTTGGTTGGGCTTGGGACATTACTAACTTTGTTTGGTGGGTAGGTATTGGTCACGCGGGGACATTGATTTCAGCGGTACTTTTACTGTTTAGGCAGAAATGGCGTATGGCGATCAACAGATCAGCAGAAGCCATGACTATTTTTTCTGTTATACAGGCTGGTTTGTTTCCAATCATTCACATGGGCCGCCCTTGGTTAGCGTATTGGGTACTACCAATACCAAATCAATTTGGGTCTCTTTGGGTTAACTTTAATTCTCCATTACTATGGGATGTGTTTGCAATTTCCACTTATCTATCCGTGTCTTTGGTGTTTTGGTGGACGGGACTTCTTCCTGATTTTGCAATGATTCGCGATAGAGCTGTGCGCCCATTCCAAAAGAAAATTTATTCGCTCTTAAGCTTTGGATGGTCCGGAAGGGCTAAAGATTGGCAACGATTTGAAGAAGTTTCTCTTGTATTAGCAGGGTTGGCAACCCCTTTGGTATTGTCTGTACACACTATTGTGTCTTTTGACTTTGCAACTTCAGTCATACCAGGGTGGCACACCACTATTTTCCCACCTTATTTTGTAGCAGGGGCTATCTTTTCAGGTTTTGCGATGGTAAATACCTTGCTTATCATCATGCGTAAAGTTTGTAATTTGGAGGATTACATTACGGTACAGCACATCGAATTGATGAACATCGTTATCATGATTACGGGATCTATTGTGGGTGTTGCTTATATCACGGAGCTTTTCATTGCCTGGTACTCTGGTGTTGAATACGAACAATATGCATTCTTAAATAGAGCTACAGGGCCTTATGCCTGGGCCTATTGGTCAATGATGACTTGCAATGTGTTCTCGCCTCAGTTTATGTGGTTTAAAAAATTAAGAACAAGCATCATGTTTTCCTTCTTCATTTCAATTGTTGTGAATATTGGGATGTGGTTTGAGCGGTTTGTAATTATTGTTACCTCGCTTCACAGAGATTACTTGCCATCCTCATGGACGATGTTTTCACCGACATTTGTAGACATTGGTATTTTCATTGGGACGATTGGATTTTTCTTTGTGTTATTTTTGCTGTACTCAAGAACTTTTCCAGTCATTGCTCAGGCGGAGGTCAAGACAATTTTAAAATCGTCTGGAGAGCGCTACAAAAACATTAGAGAAGCTGGAGAAAGTTTGTCAGGCACGGGAAGTGATGAACGCACCTCTATAAAGTCAAAATCTATTGGAAAAGTTAAAAAGAAAAACGAATAAGTATGGGAACAACGAAAGTTATTCATGCCTTATATACTGATGATGACGTACTCATGTCCGCTGTAAAAGCGGTCAAGGCGGAAAAGCATTATATCGAGGAGATTTATACACCGTTTCCAGTCCATGGTTTAGACAAAGCTATGGGACTTGAGCCCACTCGTATTGCCATTGCAGCCTTTTTATATGGTTGTGTAGGGTTGATCGTCGCTACGGCTATGATGAATTTCATCATGATTGAAGACTGGCCACAAAATATTGGTGGAAAACCAAGCTTTAGTTACATAGAAAATATGCCAGCATTTGTCCCCATTATGTTTGAGCTTACTGTTTTTTTCGCCGCCCACCTCATGGTCATTACATTTTATTTGAGAAGTAGAATGTGGCCTTTTAAAAATGCTGAAAATCCAGACCCTAGAACAACGGATGACCATTTTTTAATGGAAATTCCCATTCAAGATAACGAAAAACAACTCAAAGCTCTGCTTGCCAAAACTGGTGCAGTTGAGTTACATGTTGTAGAAAAAGATGCCCACTAGCGCCATGAGAAATATAATTAATAGATTCGTTTTAGTTTTGGTTGTTGCAAGCCTTTGGTCTTGTCAAGACAAGAGACGTCCTAATTATCAGTTTTTTCCAAACATGTATGCTCCAGTTGGCTATGAAGCCTATGGCGAATACGATGTTTTCCCTAACAGCCAAGAGGCACTTCTTCCTCCAGAAAACACCATTGCACGCGGCCATTCGCTCTACGCTTTTGAAGACACTAATGAAGGTTATGATGCTGCGCTAAAAACTTTAAAATCGCCTTTAAGTGCCCTCGAAGTTAATTCTAAAAATGGCAAAGAATTGTATGAAATTTATTGTGCCATATGTCATGGAAACAAAGGAGCGGGTATGGGAAAACTCGTCAAGCGAGAAAAAATATTAGGGGTTCCTAGTTATGCAGACCGTGCCATCACAGCGGGAAGTATTTACCACGTTATTTATTACGGTAAGAACTCAATGGGTTCTTATGCCAATTTTTTAAATGAAGAGGAACGCTGGCAAGTTACGGCTTACGTAGAAGCGCTTCGAGCAGAACTATTAAAATAAGAAAAGTAAAACGCAAATAAGAGATGTACAAGCTTTCGAAAAGATTAATAATAACAGCGATTACCCTCATTATTGTGGGGGCTACAGGTTGGGTCTCTAGCTATACAGCTTTACACCATCTAAGCTTAGAGGATGTTAAAGCTATGCTTGCTGATGAACACGCACACCATGGAGCTGCGGCTTACCATAGCGAAGATTCACACAACAAAGCAGATCATGCATCGCATGATACTGCACATGATGACGGCAAGGCACATGCAGCGATGATACATTCTGTGCACAAAGCGGGTCACCCTGAAGACGCTGGCCATCATCATGAGGATCACCATAACACATCAACTCATGATGGTGAAAACCACCCTAAAGAAGCGAACCATCATGATGATCAGCATGCAGAACACGTTTTACACCAAATGCACAACCGTCCTTATGCGGCACTCTACGTAGCGGCTTTCTTTTTTATGATGATTTCATTGGGTGTCTTAGCATTTTACGGCATACAATATGCAGCTCAGGCTGGATGGTCTCCAGTATTGTTTAGGGTCATGGAAGCCATTACTTATTATCTTTTGCCAGGGGCGCTTATTGTTCTTGCAATCGGACTTTGGGCGGACGATCACATTTTTATTTGGATGGATCCAGAGGTCGTTGCACACGACAAATTAATTCAAGGCAAGTCTGGATGGCTTAACAAAACATGGTTTGCAATTCGAGGTCTTATTTTCATTGCAGGCTGGAGTTTATACCGATATTTTTCTAGAAAATTTTCTTTGGCACAAGATCTAGCAGATGTAAACGACAACAGTAATTTCAAGAAAAATTTTCAAATATCTGCGGCCTTCCTCGTTTTTTATATATACACCGAATCCATGATGTCTTGGGACTGGATTATGAGTGTTGACCCGCATTGGTTTAGTACGCTTTTTGGATGGTATGTATTTGCCAGTATGTTTGTAAGTGGAATTACGGTCATTGCATTAATTACAATTTATCTAAAGGGTAAGGGACTTATGGACTTTGTCAACGACAGCCATTTACATGATTTGGCCAAATTTATGTTTGGGATCAGTGTATTCTGGACCTATTTGTGGTTTTCTCAATTCATGCTTATATGGTATGCCAACATCCCAGAAGAGGTCACTTATTTTGTGACACGGATTGAAGATTATAACCTGCCATTTTTTGGTATGCTAATCCTCAACTTTATATTCCCATTTTTGGTATTAATGAACAGCGATTACAAACGCGTACCGTGGTTTATTGTCATGGCAGGAATTGTGATATTATTTGGGCATTATATAGATGTATTCAACATGATTATGCCGGCGACAGTAGGAGATCGCTGGTTTATTGGGCTCCCCGAGCTCAGTGCCGTTGCATTGTTTTTAGGACTTTTCCTTTTAATTGTATTTTATGCGCTTTCAAAAGCGCCGTTGCTACCAAAAGGAAATCCGTTTATTAAGGAAAGTGAACAGTTTCATTATTAATTAAATTCAAAAAAGAAAGTAAAGAAGAATGACTGCTTTATTAACGATATTAATTTTATTAGGAATCACCATTGCAATTTGGCAAATGGTCAAAATATTTGATTTGACCCAAACCAATCGTGATGCCTCACAGGTTGCCAATGATAAAGACAATTCAATTAACGGCTATTTAATGCTTGGATTTTTAGGCTTTATTTATCTCATTACAATCATTTCCTTTGCATTGTGGGGCGACTTGCCTCTGGTTTCTAATTCAGCATCCGAACATGGTCCTGAGATTGACCGCTTGATGATTATCTCCATGGCGGTTATTTTCGTAGTACAAACCATAACCCAATTTCTACTGCATTATTTTGCTTATAAATACAAGGGTGAAAAAGGGAAGAAAGCGCTCTTTTATGCAGACAACGATAAATTAGAATTTATTTGGACGATCATTCCAGTAATTGTTTTGGCTGGACTTATCATGTATGGCTTGTTTACCTGGAATGATATAATGATCATTGATGAAGAAGAAGATCCATTGGTTATTGAACTATACGCACAACAATTTAACTGGAAAGCACGTTATGCGGGTCAGGACAATGTCCTTGGTGAAGCCAATGTCCGATTGATTAATTTGGACAATGCCAATATTTTAGGCTTGGATGAATCTGATCCTAACGCACAAGACGATATTATTACAACAGAGCTTCACCTTCCTGTTGGAAGGCCCATCCTATTTAAAATGCGCTCGCAAGACGTACTGCATTCTGCCTACATGCCACATTTTAGAGCCCAAATGAATTGTGTTCCTGGTATGATTACGCAATTTGCCTTTACACCTACAATCACAACAGAAGATATGCGCCTTAACCCCGAAATCTATGACAAGGTTAGCAACATCAATAAAATTCGAAATGAGAAAAGTATAAAGCTACAAGCCAAAGGCGAGGAACCTTTAGACCGTTACGAATTTGATTACCTACTGCTCTGCAATAAAATATGTGGTAAGTCACATTACAATATGCAGATGAAAATTATTGTTGAAACCGAAGACAATTATAATGATTGGTTAAAAGAACAGCGGTTATTTAAAAATTCATTGGTTCAAAACTAATTGCTAATTTTGTAATAGATAAAGACTATGTCAACACACGCCGAAACCCATACACACGAAGACGATCACGGTCATCATCACAAAGAGACTTTTGTCACAAAATACATCTTTAGTCAAGATCATAAGATGATTGCAAAACAATATTTGATTACCGGCCTCATCATGGGGATTATCGGTATCTTAATGTCCTTACTCATGCGCATGCAAATTGCATGGCCTGAAGAACCCAATATCATTTTTAAAGCATTGCTTGGGAAATGGGCTGATGGCGGTGTCATGGATGCCGACATATATTTGGCACTGGTTACCATCCACGGTACCATTATGGTGTTTTTTGTTTTAACAGCTGGTTTGAGTGGAACTTTTAGTAACCTTTTGATTCCCTTACAAATTGGCGCAAGAGATATGGCCTCTGGGTTTCTAAATATGATTTCATTTTGGCTCTTCTTTTTATCGAGTGTCCTTATGGTATGTTCTTTCTTTGTTGAGGCAGGACCTGCCGCTGCAGGATGGACCATTTATCCTCCCTTGAGTGCCCTGCCTATGGCACAAGGTGGTTCTGGCGCAGGGATGACACTCTGGCTCGTTTCTATGGCTATTTTTATTGCTTCGTCATTACTAGGCTCTTTAAATTATGTTGTTACTGTAATAAACTTAAGAACCAAAGGGATGTCTATGACAAGGTTGCCATTGACGATTTGGGCCTTTTTCATTACTGCAGTGATTGGGGTTATTTCATTCCCAGTTTTGTTATCTGCGGCATTGCTTCTCATTATGGACAGAAGTTTCGGAACCTCATTTTTTCTATCGGATATTTTTATTCAGGGAGAAGTTCTTCATTACCAAGGCGGTTCTCCGGTTTTATTTGAGCACTTATTTTGGTTTTTAGGCCACCCTGAAGTTTATATTGTATTGTTACCAGCCTTGGGGATTACATCCGAAGTCATTGCAACCAATGCACGCAAGCCTATTTTTGGTTACCGTGCCATGGTAGCTTCTATCATTGCCATTGCCTTTTTATCAACGATTGTTTGGGGACACCATATGTTTATATCTGGAATGAATCCATTTTTAGGATCTGTCTTTACATTTACCACCCTTCTTATTGCGATTCCATCAGCGGTTAAAGCCTTTAACTACATTACAACCTTATGGAAAGGAAACCTTCAAATGAACCCGGCTATGTTATTTTCCATTGGATTGGTCTCTACATTTATCACTGGAGGACTGACTGGAATTATACTTGGGGATAGTGCCTTAGACATCAATGTACATGATACTTATTTTGTTGTAGCCCACTTTCACTTAGTGATGGGTATTTCAGCACTTTATGGACTATTTGCTGGTGTTTACCATTGGTTTCCAAAAATGTTTGGTCGGATGTTAAATAAAAATTTAGGATACGTCCACTTTTGGGTGACAGCAGTTTGTGCCTATGGCGTATTTTTCCCTATGCATTTTATCGGTATGGCGGGACTTCCAAGACGTTATTATACCAACAGTAATTTCCCACTTTTTGACGACACTCAAGACGTGCAAGTTCTCATTACTGTTTTTGCCTTAGTGGGAGGTTTGGTTCAATTGGTTTTCTTATATAATTTTGTTCACAGCATGTTTTATGGAAAGAAAACCGAGCAAAATCCATGGCGTTCTAACACGCTTGAATGGACAGCCCCTATTGAGCATATGCATGGGAATTGGCCAGGAAAAATTCCGCATGTTCACCGTTGGGCATATGATTACAGCAAGCCCGGATACGATGATGATTTTGTGCCTCAAAATATTCCTCTTAAACAAGGGGAGGAAGAACTACAACACTAACTGTTCGTTATTTCATTATATCTTTAAAAAGCCTTACGCATTAGCATAAGGCTTTTTCTTTATATTTGTTGTTATGAATCAGCATCTTGACCCAACAGACGAAAATTTATCTTTAGAAGAGCAAGACTTAGAAAAGGCATTAAGACCCTTAACCTTTGATGATTTTTCTGGGCAAGTACAGGTGCTTGAAAATTTACAAATATTTGTAAAAGCGGCTGTAGAACGTGAAGAAGCCCTAGATCACACTCTTTTTCATGGACCTCCAGGTCTTGGTAAGACAACCTTGGCCCATATTTTAGCAAATGAACTCAACGTTGGCATTAAAGTGACTTCTGGTCCTGTTCTTGACAAACCTGGTGACCTTGCCGGTTTGTTAACCAATTTAGAAGAACGAGATGTTTTATTCATTGACGAAATTCACCGCTTAAGTCCTATTGTTGAAGAGTATTTATATTCAGCCATGGAAGATTATAAGATTGATATTATGATTGAATCGGGTCCTAATGCTCGTACGGTCCAAATTAACCTGAACCCTTTCACGCTTGTAGGAGCGACCACGCGTTCCGGTTTGCTCACCGCACCCATGCGCGCCCGTTTTGGAATTAGCAGCCGTTTGGAGTATTACTCAACGGAATTGCTCTCAACAATTCTTCAGCGCAGCGCTCAAATTATAAAGGTCCCTATTAGCTTTGAGGCGGCCATTGAAATTGCAGGCCGCAGTCGCGGAACCCCAAGAATTGCAAATGCGTTATTGAGGCGTGTGCGAGATTTTGCTCAAATAAAAGGCAATGGAAATATTGATATTGAAATTGCCAAATTTGCATTGAAAGCTTTAAATGTAGACGCACACGGATTGGATGAAATGGACAATAAAATATTGACCACAATTATCGATAAATTTAAAGGGGGTCCTGTAGGGATTACTACCATTGCCACTGCGGTGAGTGAAAGCCCAGAAACGATAGAAGAGGTTTATGAGCCCTTTCTTATCCAACAAGGATTTATCATGCGCACGCCCAGAGGCCGTGAAGTCACAACTTTAGCCTACAAACACCTTGGTCGCCAAAAAGGAGACTATCAAACAGGATTGTTTTAGAAATGTCAAAAAAGGCGGTGTATGCACAAAGCATTAAAACCGAAGCCAAGCGCCTTGGGTTCTTATCTTGTGGCATTAGTAAAGCTGAATTTTTGGAGGAAGAGGCCGCGCGCTTGGAGTCTTGGCTCCATCATAATGCGCACGGCAAAATGCACTATATGGAGAACCATTTTGACAAGCGCTTGGATCCAACCTTGTTGGTTGAAGGTTCCAAAAGCGTCATTTCATTGACCTATAATTATTACACCGATAAACTTCAGCAAGACCCCAATGCTCCAAAAATCAGCAAATATGCATTTGGGTTAGATTACCATTATGTCATCAAAGATAAATTGAATCAACTTTTAGAATTTATAAAAGAGGAAATTGGAGATGTACACGGCCGTGCATTTGTTGATTCTGCACCAATTATGGAAAAGGCGTGGGCTAAAAAATCTGGCTTGGGGTGGATTGGTAAAAACAGTAATTTAATCACACATAAAGTGGGATCTTTTTATTTTATTTCCGAACTCATTGTCGATTTAGACTTAGAAGTAGATCATGCTGTAACAGACCACTGTGGTAGCTGTACAGCTTGCATTGATGCCTGCCCCACAGAAGCCATTACAGAGCCTTTTCAAGTAGACGGCAGTAAATGCATTTCATATTTTACCATTGAGCTAAAAGATAATATTCCAAACGAAATGAAAGGAAAACTCGACCATTGGGCGTTTGGCTGTGATGTATGTCAAGACGTATGTCCTTGGAACCGTTTCTCAAAACAACACAGCGAACCGCTGTTCAATCCAAAGCCAGAATTGCTTTCAATGACAAAAAACGATTGGGAGGAAATCACTCAAGAAACCTTTAATAAGGTGTTTAAAAAATCTGCTGTAAAGAGAACCAAATATACTGGTTTGAAACGAAATATTAAATTTTTAAAAGAATAATCCCAATCACGCATGTCAAATATAACCCTAACTTTGTATCTTTAATAATTAAAATTTATTATGTCAAAACGCACTAGACACGAACTTGAGGCTCTTGCTTACCATGCCAAGCCAAATCCAGGAAAAATACAAGTCGTACCCACTAAAAAATATGCTACTCAGCGAGATTTGTCTTTGGCTTATTCACCAGGCGTAGCGGCGCCTTGTCTGGAAATTCAAAAAAATCCATCAGAAGCCTATAAATATACCTCCAAAGGGAATTTGGTGGCTGTTATTTCCAATGGAACAGCGGTTTTAGGATTGGGGAATATTGGTCCTGAGGCTTCAAAGCCTGTTATGGAAGGTAAAGGACTTTTATTTAAAATTTTTGCAGATATTGACGTATTTGATATTGAGGTTGACACTGAAAATGTTGATGAATTTATCGCAACGGTTAAAAATATAGCCCCCACATTTGGAGGCATTAATTTAGAAGATATCAAGGCCCCTGAAGCTTTTGAAATTGAAAAACGGCTCAAAGCAGAATTAAATATCCCAGTGATGCACGATGATCAACATGGGACGGCCATTATTTCTGCTGCTGCGCTTCTCAATGCGCTTGACTTAGCGCAAAAGAAAATTGATAATGTGCAAATTGTGGTCAGTGGGGCTGGAGCTGCTGCCATTTCTTGCACAAGACTTTACAGGTCATTTGGCGCCAAACGCGAAAATATTGTGATGTTAGACAGTAAAGGTGTAATTCGTCAAGATCGAGAAAATTTAAGCACTCAAAAGGCTGAATTTGCCACTTCTAAAGACGTAAATTCTTTGGAAGATGCAATGGTTGGGGCCGATGTTTTTATAGGTCTTTCTATAGCAGATTTGGTTACACCAAAAATGCTGAAAACCATGGCCGATAAACCTATTGTCTTTGCCATGGCCAATCCAGATCCAGAAATCAATTACAATTTAGCTGTAAAAACACGAGATGATATTATCATGGCGACTGGGCGAAGCGATACACCAAACCAAGTTAACAATGTATTGGGTTTTCCTTTTATATTTAGGGGCGCTTTGGATGTGCGCGCTACAACCATTAACGAAGCCATGAAAAAGGCGGCCGTTATTGCTCTTGCGGATTTAGCCAAGGAACCTGTTCCAGAACAAGTTAACATTGCCTATGGAGAAATGCGCTTGGCTTTTGGCAGTGATTATATCATTCCCAAGCCTTTTGATCCCCGCTTAATTGCAAAAATTCCTCCAGCGGTTGCTAAGGCAGCTATGGATAGCGGTGTAGCCCAGTCACCTATTTTAGATTGGGATAAATACGAAGGAAGATTGTTAGACCGCATGAATGTAGATAATAAAATTGTACGTTTGTTGTTTGATCGTGCCAAAACAAAACCTATGCGGGTGGTGTTTGCTGAAGCTGATCAGTTGGATGTCCTAAAAGCGGCACAAATTGTATACGAAGAGGGCATTGCGCATCCTATTTTATTGGGGAATAAAAGACAAATTGAGAATCTCAAGGAAGAACTAGAATTTGACGCTGACGTGCCTATTATAGACCCTAAAGACGCAGCTAACAAAGAACAGAAAGACAAATACGGGGAAGTGTTTTGGAAACAGCAAAAACGAAGTGGTCAAACGCTCTTTTCTGCCCAAAAACTCATGCGTGAGCGTAATTACTACGCCGCCATGATGGTTAATGAAGGGGATGCCGATGCTTTAATAACAGGCTATTCTAGGAGCTACCCTTCCATTGTGAAGCCGATTTTAAATTTAATAGGATTGGCACCTGGTTCTACAAGAATTGCGACAACCAATGTGATGATAACTCAGCGCGGTCCGATGTTTTTAAGTGATACGGCCATCAACACCAACCCTTCGGCACATGATTTGATTAAAATCACACAAATGACTTCTGGTGTTATGAAAATGTTTGGTATTAAACCAGTTATGGCCATGCTGTCTTATTCAAACTTTGGATCTTCTAAAGATCAAACAGCCACTAAGGTTAGAGAGGCGGTTGCTTATTTACACCGCCGCCATCCCGATTTGGCCGTAGATGGGGAGCTGCAAACAGATTTCGCTCTTAACAGTAATCTCCTAAAGGCTAATTTTCCATTTTCAAGGCTTGCCAACAAAAAAGTGAATGCCTTAATTTTTCCAAACTTAGAGTCGGCTAACATTACCTACAAATTGTTGAAAGAGCTCAACAACGCTGAGTCTATTGGACCCATTATGATGGGGCTTAAAAAACCGGTTCATATCATCCAATTTGGGGCCAGCGTGGATGAAATTGTAAACATGACTGCTGTTGCTGTAATCGATGCGCAACAAAAGCAGAAGCAATAAAAAATAGGCCCTCCGATTTCCATCTTATAATGTATGATAATTTTAGTACATTTGAGGTTCTAATATTCAAAAGATGATTACTCAAATTAGAGGTAGATTGGTTGAAAAGTCGCCCACAGGGGTGGTCATTGACTGCAACGGTGTTGGGTATTTTATTCATATTTCCTTACATACATTTTCTCAGTTGACAGATAATGAGTCAATTAAGCTCTTGACACATTTACAGGTCAAGGAAGATTCGCATCAGCTTTATGGCTTTGCAACAGTAATGGAGCGTGAAATTTTTAGACTTTTAATATCCGTCAGTGGCATTGGAACGAATACCGCAAGAACGATGTTGTCTTCCTTAACGCCGAAACAAGTTCGAGAAGGCATTGCGTCTGAAGATGTTGCTTTAATTCAATCGGTCAAGGGTATTGGACTTAAAACAGCGCAGCGTGTGATCATTGATCTTAAGGATAAAATTTTAAAAATTTATGATATTGATGAAACTCTTTCAGTTTCAAACAATACAAATAAAGATGAAGCGTTATCTGCATTGGAAGTATTAGGGTTTGCAAAAAAGCAAAGTGAACGCATCGTTGTGAAAATATTGAGCGACAGTCCAGATGCTTCTGTGGAGTTTCTCATAAAAGAGGCTTTAAAAAATCTTTAAGTATTGAAAATCATCAACTCTAAAATAGTTTTGAAACGCCCTTTTCTTGTGGCAGTTTTGCTGACTTGTACATACTTTGTTTGGGGACAACAGCCAGCAGTGGTTAGAGACTCTACCTCTACCACTTTTTCTTTTAGAAACTTGGAGATTCCAAACCCCAGCAGTATTGTCAGTCAATACACTTACGACCCTATAACGGACCGTTACTATTACACTTCCAAAATCGGGGAATATAACATCAATTACCCTGTTATTCTAAGCCCACAGGAATTCCAAGAACTTATACAAACTGAAAACTTAAAACTTTATTACAAAGAAAAAATTGATGCCTACAAAGGATTAAAAGACGGCGACGAAGCTGCTAGAAAAAATTTAATTCCAGATCTTTATGTGAACAATAAATTCTTTGAATCAATTTTTGGAAGTAATGTTATTTCCATTGTGCCCCAAGGCTCCGTTGAAATGGATCTCGGTGTGATGTATACAAAGCAAGAAAACCCTTCCTTTTCTCCGAGAAATCAAAGTAATTTTACTTTCGATTTTGACCAGCGTATTAGTTTAAGCCTTATGGGTAAAATTGGGACTCGGCTTCAAGCAAATTTAAATTATGACACCCAATCAACCTTTGATTTTCAGAATATTTTTAAACTAGATTTTGACCCCACAGTTGATGGTGGTGAGGATAATATACTCCAGAAATTAGAAATTGGAAATATTAGCATGCCGCTAAACAGTTCCCTAATTAGTGGGGCACAGTCCTTATTTGGAGTTAAGACCGAACTACAATTTGGGAAAACTCGTATCACAGGCGTTTTTTCTGAACAGCGTTCTGAAACGCGTAACATTGTAGCGCAAGGAGGAGGCACCCTTCAAGAATTTGATTTATTTGGCTTAGATTACGACGAAAACAGACACTTTTACTTGGGTCATTATTTTAGAGAAAACTACGATAAAGCGCTTGAAAATTATCCCTTTATAAATTCTCAGGTTCAGATTACCAGGATTGAGGTTTGGGTTACCAATCGCACCAATCAGACGCAAAACATTCGAAACATCATTGCTGTACAAGATCTTGGAGAATCTTCAAGAATAGGATTGACGGCCCCGCCTGCAGGTTTTGTAAACGTTGGACCAGGTGCTTATCCCGACAATCCAAACAATGCTTTTAACCCCACCAACATTGGAGGTTCAGGCTCTCAACTCACGGAGGCAATTAGAGACATCGCCACCGCACAGTCTGGTTTTTTAGTCAACGGTGTCAATGAAGGCTTTGATTATGGTAAATTAGAAAATGCCAGAAAATTAAATCAGAACAGTGAGTATACCGTCAACACTCAATTGGGGTATATTTCTCTAAATCAGCGGCTTCAAAATGATGAGGTTTTGGCAGTGGCCTATCAATTTACGGTTGGTGGTCAGGTTTATCAAGTCGGCGAGTTTGCCAATGATGGTGTCAATGCAACCGATGTCAATACCAATGTCAATAACGGTAATCAAATTGTAAACAACCAAAGTTTGGTATTAAAAATGTTGAAAAGTCCAGTAACAAGTGTCGATCAGCCTATTTGGGACTTGATGATGAAAAATATTTACAGTACAGGTGCTTATCAACTCTCGCAAGAAGATTTTAAATTGAATATTTTTTACAATGAAACCGCTTCTTTAAACTATATAACCCCTGTGAGTGGAACTCCTTTTCCAGTACCCCTTGGCAATGCAGATCCCATTAATGAGATTCCATTAATTCGACTCTTTAATTTTGACCGTTTAAACTACAACAACGACCCACAAAATAAAGGTGATGGCTTTTTTGACTTCGTTCCTCAAATCACGGTGATTCCTGAAAACGGAAAGATTATTTTCACAAAAGCTGAACCCTTTGGAAGTTATTTATTTGAAACNTTNCGTTTGGATNCATCTGAATCCTATGAATCCGATGAATCNANCCCAGGGAATTACAATGCGAACCAATCTAAATANGTATACAGATCNTTGTANAGCAGNACTAAGACAGCNGCACTTCAAGACAGTGAAAAAAATAAATTTCAAATTCGNGGCCGTTATAAATCTACAGGAGGCTCCGGNATTCCCATTGGTGCTTANAACGTCCCNAGGGGCTCTGTAAAAGTTACTGCAGGGGGCCGNGTTNTAGTTGAAGGGGTTGACTATACAGTCAATTATCAAATCGGAACGGTTCAGATTTTAGACCCTTCCTTGCAGAGCTCCAATACACCTATTCAAGTTTCTGTTGAAAATAATGCGGTTTTTGGACAGCAAACAAAACGCTTTACAGGCTTTAATATTGAGCATCAATTCAATGAAAATTTTGTATTGGGGGGGACGCTACTTAATTTAAACGAAAGACCGATCACACAAAAAGCAAATTATGGTACTGAGCCTATCAATAACACCATCTTTGGCTTGAACGGAAATTATTCCACCGAAGTGCCATTTCTTACCCGAATGGCTAATAAATTGCCTAATATAGACACGGATGTGACCTCTAATTTGTCGGTTCGTGGGGAGTTTGCTTACTTGAAGCCTGGGGCTCCAAAGGGAACGGAGTTTAACAGTGAAGTAACATCTTATATTGATGACTTTGAAGGTACTCAAAATGGAATCAGCTTGCTGAGTCCCCAGTCTTGGTTTTTGTCGAGCCGCCCCAAAGCCTTGGGCCGTGTTTATACCCAAGGGGGTGAGGATGATAATGGATATCAAAATGGTTTTGACCGCGCCTTATTAAATTGGTATACTGTGGATCCTATTTTTTACAGCTCTCAACGCCCTGGTGAAATTACGGACAACGATGTTTCTAATTTATATACAAGACGAATTTTTATTGATGAACTATTCCCTGAGGTTGATTTGGTCACTGGGCAATATTCCGTCATAAACTCTCTAGACTTGGTTTACAGGCCAAATGAACGTGGACCATATAACTACCAATCTGGTGCTGAAGACGGTGTCTTAGAAAATCCTCAAAACAGTTGGGCAGGTATCTCGAGGCAATTGACCTCCACGGACTTTGAACAGGCCAATGTGGAATATATAGAATTTTGGTTGATGGATCCTTTTCTAGACAATCCATCGAATCCTGGAGGTAAACTTGTATTAAACCTTGGAAATATTTCTGAGGATGTCATTAAAGACGGTACAAAACAGTATGAAAATGGCCTGCCTGAAGATGGGGATATTAGTTTATTACCACAAACTGCATGGGGTACTGTAAACCCTCAAAATCAATCTTTAATTTACGCTTTTTCTTCTCAAGGTCAAGAACGTGACAATCAAGATGTTGGTTTGGATGGTTATGATGATAGTGAAGAAGCCAGTGCAGATCCTAGATTTTCTGCTTTTTCAAATTTATCCGATCCAGCCAATGACAATTATGCATATTTTTTGAACACAACTGGGGATATTTTTGAGCGGTATAAATATTACAACGGTCTGGAAGGGAACTCTCCAGATGTCTTTACAGAAACCAACCGCGGCTCAACAACCCAGCCTGATGTAGAAGATATCAACAGAGACAATACCATGAACACCATTGATAGCTATTACGAATATGAAATTGATATTAATACAGCCGCACTTAACAATACCAATAATCCTCTCATTGTAGATCGTAAAACAGTTGCAAACATCACCCTGCCTAATGGATCTTCATCAGGAAATATCAATTGGTATCAATTTAGGATTCCTCTTACAGCTTATACTAACGCCGTTGGTGGGATTTCTGATTTTAGATCCATTCGATTTACGAGGCTGTATTTGAAAGATTTTACAGAAACGATTGTTTTTAGATTTGGGACTTTTGATCTTGTCAGAAGTGATTGGAGGCGTTTTCAACAGTCTTTGGATGAAGAGTCCGATGCTGCTACTTTATTAGAACCCACCGTTTTTAGCGTTGGGATCGTTGGCATCCAAGAGAATGATGGCAGCTATGTGTCCCCCCCCAGTGTTCAGCGCGAGCAATTGAACAATAACAATACCATTGTCCGTCAAAATGAACAGTCCCTAGTTGTCGATGTATGTGATTTGGAAAGAAGCGATTCAAGGGCTGTTTTTAAGAACATCAATGTTGACATGCGCCAGTACAAAAAGGTCAAAATGTTTATCCATGCGGAGGACGGAGAGTCCAACAGCTTTCAACAAGGAGATTTGGTTGCTTTTGTTCGAATGGGAAATGATTTTACACAAAACTATTATCAATTGGAGCTCCCATTAAGAAAATCTTCTGGTGCTGTAGGGGCTTCTGAGTCCGAAGTCTGGCCAGAACTAAATGAGCTTAATATCCCTTTAGAATTGCTTGAGAAAATAAAGTCTTTAGGTATCGGTGAGGGGACTTTAAGTAACGAAGATCCTACTTTTTATAATGTTATTGATGGGGAGCTACAAGAAACGCCTGTGGATGGCTTTTCGCCCTTTTCCTTGGGAGTTAATTCATCCCAAACCGAAACCCCATTTGAACAGCGTATTGCCATAAAGGGAAATCCGAATTTTGGAGACATTCGATCCTTGATGATTGGTGTTAAAAACATTGGGTCTAACGATTTGTGCGCAGAGGTTTGGTTTAATGAACTTCGCATTGCGGATATGGACAACGAGGGAGGCTGGGCCACCATCATGAGCATGGATTCAAACATTGCTGATTTCATGAATGTGAATGCCAACATAAAACGCAGTACTACCGGATTTGGAAATCTAGATCAAGGTCCCAATGAGCGTAGCCGTGAGGACTTAAAACAATACGATGTGGTTGCCAATATGAACATGGGACAATTATTACCAAAAAAATGGGGCTTGCAAATCCCTTTTAATTATGGTCANAGTGAGACATTGATTACNCCAGAATATGACCAACAATACAAGGATTTAAAATTACAAAGTCGATTGGATGCTGCTNANAACAGTGAGGACAGAGCGCGCATTCTGTCACAATCNGAAGATTACACCAAACGACAAAGCATTAACNTNATTGGCGTAAAAAAGCAACGAACTNGAGATNCCAAACCAAGACTCTATGACGTTGAAAATTTNACNTTTAATTATTCTTACAACGAAGNNNAACACCGNGATTTTGAGATTAAAAACGCTTTGGANCAAAATGTNCGTGTCGGNGCCAACTACAGTCANAGTTTCCAACCANTAAATTTTGAACCTTTCAAGAAAAACGATTCTCTTTTNACAGGGCNNATATTGGAAAATTTTAAAAGANTTTAATTTGAATTTATTNCCCACAAGTTTGACAATCAATTCAGATATNAACAGACAATTNAACAGTCAAAAATTTAGAGATGCCGATTTNGGNGCTAACAACCTTGTGNTTGATGAATTGATTCGTAGAAATTACACNTTTGACCTTCAGTACACCATCAATTNCCAGTTGAGTAAGGCCTTGAGTCTGAATTTCACNTCATCAAATAACCATATTGTACGAAATTATTTCATNAACGATGATTTGAATGGCGATCAAGANCCAGACTTAGACATATGGGATCNCTTTTTCGATTTCGGAGACCCNAACCGCCACACCCAACAGNTAGGAATCAACTATGCATTGCCGCTGAATAAGATTCCTACTTTTGATTTTATCACTGCTAACTATTCTTACACAGGGGATTTTCAATGGAACAAAGGCTCCGATCTTTTAGGGCAACTCAATGTTGACGGCCAAACCTATAATTTAGGGAACTCTATTTCCAATGCCAACCAGCACAACTTTAACAGTTCTTTTGACATGCGAAAACTGTACCGCTACATGGGTGTAAAAAAATCGAGCTCAAAGCGATCTTCAAGAGGACCATCTTCCCGTTCCGGATTTAATACAAGCAATAATGAAACTCCAAAACGAAATTCAAAAAAGAAATTTAAATTAAAAGATTTAGGAATTGGTTTACTTACAAGTATCAATAGGATGCAACTAAATTATGCTGAAAACAACAGTTCTTTTTTGCCAGGATATTTACCTACACCTGGCGCTATAGGCACGATACAACCAACTTTGGGATACACGCTAGGAAGCCAAAGAGATGTCCGTTATATCGCTGCTCAAAATGGCTGGCTTACAACTTTTGATCAGTTCAATCAGCAATACACTGAGACACACAATGAAAGCTTGGATTATGCCATCAATACAGAGCCCATCCAAGATTTAAAAATTGATTTTACTGGTGGTAAAACATATGCTACGAACTTTGCCGAAAATTTTAACACCATTGACACTAATAGTGATGGATTAAGTAACATTTATAATTCGCTCATCCAAAACACTTTTGGTAATTTTAACATTTCCACCTCACTCATCCGTACTGCGTTTAGTAAAAGCGATGAAATAAATTCGGCTGCATTTGAAGATTTTAAAAGTAACCGTTTGGTAATTGCAAAACGATTGGCAGATAATTTTTATGGACCTTCAGCTTACGCCAATGATACTGATGGATACCCATTAGGATTTGGGAAAAACAGTCAGGCCGTTCTACTTCCAGCATTTTTGTCTGCTTATACTGGTAAAGGAGCAAATGAAGTCAGCCTTAGCGCCTTCAGAGACATACCGATTCCCAATTGGACTTTAAAATACACGGGATTAATGAGAAATAAATGGTTTAAAAAGAATTTTAGACGTTTTTCAATAACCCATAGCTACAGGGCTTCCTATACCATCAATCAATTTAGGACGAACTTGGACTATGAAGCTGCCGACCCTTCCTTAGATTATGCATCTCAAGATCCCAATGTTCTGGACCAGTCAGGAAATTATAAAGCCCAAACGTTGTTTAGTAATGTCAACTTAGTAGAACAGTTTAGCCCACTTGTTAAGTTGGATTTTGAAATGAAAAATTCGATTAAATTTTCTGGCGAAATAAAAAAAGACAGAAGCTTGTCCATGAGTTTTGATAACAATTTATTGACTGAGATTCAAGGCTATGAGTACATATTTGGTATTGGTTATCGCATCAAAGATTTAAGAATACGATCCAAACTTGCAGGGCCTCGAAAAATTGTAAAAAGTGACTTGAACATGAAAGCAGATATTTCTGTCAGAAACAACAAAACCATTATCCGCTATTTGGATTTAGATAACAATCAAATCAGTGCAGGGCAAACCATTTGGAGTATAAAGTATGCTGCAGACTATGCTTTTAGTAATAATTTGACCGCGATTTTTTACTTTGATTATGCTTTTTCTGAATATGCTATATCGACCGCTTTTCCGCAAACAACCATCCGCTCTGGATTTACCTTGCGTTACAATTTTGGAAACTAATTTTAAATACAAACAAAAAAATGAATATACCAGAAGAATTAAAATACACAAAAGACCACGAATGGATTCGTATTGATGGCGAAATCGTCACCATTGGCATTACAGATTTTGCTCAAAGTGAATTGGGTGATATTGTTTATGTAGAAGTCGACACATTAGACGAAACCCTTGAAGCAGAAGCCATTTTTGGAACGGTTGAAGCGGTTAAAACAGTTTCGGATTTGTTCCTGCCAGTGTCTGGAGAAATTATTGAATTCAACGAGGCGCTTGAAGATGCTCCAGAGCAAGTCAATGAAGATCCTTATGGGTCCGGTTGGATGGTTAAAGTCAGGTGTGAAGATTTATCGGAAATTGAAAGCCTTTTAGATGCTTCAGAATATAAGACTTTAATTGGTGGTTAAAAAACTAACATTAACAGCAGCCGGAGTCTGTTATATGTTACTGCTTATTATTGGGAGCCTTTCAAATTTAACAGACGTTCCAAAGCTAAGCATAGAATTACAAGATAAAATTACACATTTTACAGCCTATGCGCTGTTGTGCTTTGTATTGTTTTTAATGTTTGAAAGCTATAAAATAAGAAATACTTTAAAATATAGCATTTTGGTTTCTATTGTCTTTGGCACGGTAATTGAATTTTTACAAGCAAATCTTACATCTTACAGGGCGTTTGATATTTTTGATATTATAGCAAATGTTGCAGGAATTTTGATTATGGCCAAATTGATTTCCTTAAATAAACCGCTCATTGTTAAAAAACTAGAAACATTTATGTAGTTCTATAAATTTTATTTAATTTAACCCCCGCAGAAACAAACCCAATGGAATCAAAGAAAAATCCAAAAGCAGACGTCAGTAGAAATGGATCTATCTATTTCGCTGTAGGTTTGGCATTGATGTTATTTTTAACATATTCTACGCTAAACTGGAAAACCTATGACAAATCGGATATCGATATTGGCAAGTTAAACCTTGACAATGAATTGGAAGAAGAAATCCCTATCATTGAGCAAGTGATCCCACCACCTCCACCACCTCCTCCTCCAGCGGCTCCAGAAGTCATTGAAGTCGTTGAAGACGAAGAAGAAGTTGAAGAAACTGTCATTGAATCAACGGAAACGGATCAAGACGAAGAGATAGAGGTCGAAGAAATTGAAGTCGAAGAGTTTGTTGAAGATGTTGAAGTGCCATTTGCAGTCATTGAAAACGTACCGGAATATCCAGGCTGTGAGCGCGGCTCTAATGCCGAAAAAAGAAAATGCATGTCGGATAAAATTGCCAAATTTGTTCAACGCAAGTTCAATACCGATTTGGCTGGAGATTTAGGTTTATCTGGAAGACAACGCATCAGTGTGATCTTTAAAATTGACAAAAACGGAAATGTAGTAGGTGTGCGTTCAAGAGCACCACACCCTAGATTGGAAAAAGAAGCGGCCCGCGTGATTAATATGTTGCCCAAGATGAAACCTGGACGGCAAAGAGGTAAGCCGGTAATTGTACCTTATTCCTTACCTATTACTTTCCAAGTTCAAGATTAATATTTAAAAAAACTTTTGATTTAAAACATCCCGCTAATTAAGGGATGTTTTATTTTAAATATAGATAGTTTTTGTCGTAATCAATTACTGCATTTCCCTTTTTTAACACATCGGCTCCAATGATGCCATCTACTTCCGCTAAATCAGCCGATTTAAAAGCTCTATTAATGGGGTTTAAATCTATACAAGCGATGTTGCATGTTTCAAACACCCATTGGCCGATACTTAGTTTGTTGTTTTTAGAAATATTTGTTTCAATTTCGTCTGGTCCAGCACCATGCGCCTTTATTTTTTGAGGTTCAATATCAAGCCTAAATTTTTCAATCGCAGTTTGCGCTACAAAAGTTGTGGAGGCACCAGTATCTAAAACAAACCAACCTTTTGTGTTGTTTATTTTAGCGACAATTTTATAGTGATTACTAGAAATCAGATGCAATTTAATTTTGTAAAAATCCTTTTGATTTAAAAACTCTTTTAATGAAGTACTTTTTTTCAAGGCTTATTATTTTTGACAAAGATAGCATTCAAAATAGTATTTTTGTACTGTGATTTTAACAGACACCCATACACATCTTTATAGCGAAGCTTTTGACATGGATCGTGATCAAATGATTGAAAGAGCTTTGAAAGCTGGAATTTCTAGATTTTATCTACCGGCCATAGACTCGAGTTATACAGAAAGTATGTATGCGTTGGAGCGGAAATACCCCAACCACGTTTTTTTAATGACGGGGTTGCATCCCACCCGTGTAAAACACGACTTCAAAGTCGAATTAGCCCATGTGAAAGAAAATCTTGAGCAGCGAAAATTTGTTGCCATTGGAGAAATTGGAATCGATTTGTATTGGGATAATACTAGCTTAGAGCAACAACAAGAAGCCTTTTGTCTTCAAATTCAATTGGCCAAGAAGTACAAATTGCCTATTGTTATTCATTGCCGTGATGCGTTTGATGAAGTTTTTGAAATTTTAGAAGCTGAAAAGTCAGATGACTTATTCGGGATTTTTCATTGTTTCACAGGAACTTTAGCGCAAGCCTATCGTGTTATTTCATGTAATATGAAACTTGGTATTGGAGGTGTTGTAACCTTTAAAAATGGAAAAATTGATCAATTCTTATCTAAAATTGATTTGTCACATATTGTTTTGGAAACTGATGCACCCTATTTATCTCCAGTGCCTCATCGTGGAAAGCGAAACGAAAGTGCCTATTTGTTAAATGTACTTGACAAGGTTGCTGGTATTTACGGAATGGATAAACTAGACATCGCTGAGATTACAACCAATAACGCTTTGGATATTTTTAAAACCTAACAAAATGCACCCAAAAATACTATTGATTTATACAGGCGGGACCATAGGTATGGTCAAAGCAGCAGATAAAGAAACACTTCAACCTTTTGATTTTGATAGCCTGCTTAAAAACATCCCTGAACTGAAACTTTTACAATGTGAAATTGAAACAGTTTCTTTTGATGACCCTATTGATTCCTCAAACACCACCCCAGCGCATTGGGTGTATTTGGCAGATATTATAGAAAGACACTTCCACAGCCACCAAGGTTTTGTGGTACTGCATGGCAGTGATACCATGAGTTATTCTGCTTCTGCCTTGAGTTTTATGTTGGAAAATCTAAACAAGCCGGTGATTTTTACTGGCTCTCAGCTTCCCATTGGAGATTTGCGTACAGATGCCAAAGAAAACCTCATTACCGCCATTCAGCTGGCCAGTTTACAAGATAAAAATAAGCCTGTCATTAAAGAAGTAGGCTTATATTTTGAATACAAATTGTTCAGAGGTAACCGCACCACCAAAATCAATTCAGATCATTTTAAAGCTTTTGCATCTAAGAATTTCCCGCCCCTTGTCACGTCTGGTGTTAAGTTAAACATACGCCATGAAGTGCTTTTTAAAGGTCCGTCCAGCAAAGGATTAAATATTCACACTAATATGTGTAAAGATATTGCTCTTATCAAATTATTTCCTGGCCTGCAAGCTTCCACTTTGAACTCTATATTGGAAACTCCTAACCTCAAAGGGGTTGTTTTGGAAACCTATGGTGCAGGAAATGCCCCTTCAGCTGCTTGGTTTTTATCACTTCTTAAAAAAGCAATTTCTCGAGGCATTTATATTGTTAATGCCACGCAATGTTCAGGAGGCATGGTTCAGATGGGGCAATATGAAACCAGCCAATCATTACAAGATATTGGGGTTATTTCCGCCAAGGACATGACCACTGAGGCCGCGATTACCAAGATGATGTATCTACTAGGTACATTAAAAGACCTCGATTTTAAATTGGCGTTTGAAACTTCATTAAGAGGTGAATTAACTGAAAATTAAGAGATTTTTACTTTCAGAATTAAACATTTTTTTCTTTATTTGACATCTTTAAAAAAATAAAATAGAGAGGTGGCCGAGTGGTCGAAGGCGCACGCCTGGAAAGTGTGTATACGCCAAAAGCGTATCGAGGGTTCGAATCCCTTCCTCTCTGCAAATATATATTTTGATAAATAAACTTACATTAATTTGTTAAACAAGCTTAAATATTTAGGACTTTCGATGACTTCATTTGCTATTTTATTTAAATTTATGTCTTGGCAATATGCTCAATATTTACTTATTGCAGGTTTAAGCTTTTTGGGTATTTACTTTATGATTAAAGTATTTAAGTAATAGATTTTATTCCGAACTATTTACCTATTTAAATCAAGCCTTAAATTATAAACTTTTAATTTAAGTCTTAACTTTGAGTTTAAATCATATCTATAAATAATAAGACTAAGTCTCTGTTAATTTTGTAGCTATCACTATGACTATAAAAGTCTTAGGTTATAAATTAAAAACTAATCACAATTGTTGGGATAAATATATTTTTCTAATATGTTTTTTTTTATATCTTTAACAACCTATAAGTTACAAAGTAAAATTTACAAACAAAACATTATATAAATTTAAGATTATAAAAATGAAAAAATTATTTCCAATTCTAGTCGTTGCAATGACAATGGCATTCGGGAGTGTCTATGCAAGTACATTCACGAACTTGAATCCCTCAATAGCTACAGTTGTAAGTCCAGTACAGGACGATGCCGCAGCCTCTGAAGTAGAGTCCTTAGGGTTTCACCAAGAGTTAAAAAAGCGTTTTATTGAAGGCGGCCCAGGTTTCATGGGAATTGTTTTGCTTTGTCTGATTTTAGGCTTAGCCATTGCGATTGAAAGAATTATATTTTTAAATCTTTCTACTACCAACTCAAATAAATTAATTGAAGATGTTGAAGAGGCTTTGTCTTCAGGTGGCGTGGAGTCAGCAAAAGAAGTTTGTAGAAACACAAAAGGCCCAATCGCTTCTATTTTTTACCAAGGATTGGACCGTTCTAACGAAGATTTAGATGCTGCTGAAAAAGCCGTTGTTGCCTATGGTGGGGTTCAAATGGGGCAGTTGGAGAAAAATGTATC
>NZDM01000010.1 GCA_002690085.1 Flavobacteriaceae bacterium | reverse complement strand
TATAGAGTCATTTTGTCGCCACCTACAGAGTTATCTCTACATAAAGCTATATGATTCCATTTATTAAGATATGGTGACATATTAGGTCCAATAATTGATAAATCAATTGGAGAAGAACCATTATATTTATTACATGAACAGGCAAAAAGTCTGTTGCTTGCATCTAAACCAATTAAAACACCGCTATTATCATAGTCAGCTGGATTTAAATGAGAATTACAAATTAATTTTTGGTATTTTGGACCAACCATTGCTGTAGGATAATACCAAAATTCAACACAAAATTCATCAGTACCAAATTGAAAAGCTGTAGATGTGACTTCTAAGTATTTGCGATCGTTTGTACCAGCATTAAAATGCCAACTTTGTCCACCAAATTTACTAATATTGCTATTTCTACCTCCACTACCAGTTGTATCTACTGATGTAACTGTTCTATTATTAGTAGAACTGTCAACAGGATTAGTATTAGGATTAGTTGAAAGATCATCAAAACGTAATAACAGTTCTGATTTACTGTAATCTGCTGTTTTATATTGTGGTTCTGGAATTGGTACTGGTTCACTACCAAAAGCACTAGTTTGAGGTGTGAAATTACCAGAATATCTGGCTACACCATCAGTAATTCTAAGTTCATCAATATATCCATCTAGATCTTTTCCAAGTATAAAAGGTCCATTGATTGTTGTTCCAACATTCTGAAGAGTGTTAGATATATTAACACCATCAATGTATAATTTGACCTTCTGACTTTTTCTTACTAATGCTAAATGATGCCAGTTACCATCATTATTTAGACTACTAATATCTGCTGCACCGATTGTATGAATATGAGATCCTACTCCACTTCCATGTTGAAGAAGAGCTTCAATGGTTTGTGCACCAGCACCATTATTTTTTAATGTAATACTCAAATGTTGATCTGTAGCATGATCAGTTGTAAATAAAACAGCATTATTTTTTATTTGATTAAGTTTAATATACATCTCAATAGTATAATCAATATTACCACTACCAATATCACTAGCATTAGATGTTAGTCCAGCTATATTAGCCCCTTTACCACTAGCAGGAACATGTAGAGATTTGCTACCAAAACGAGCATTATCACTATTTAATGTTCCATTTTGCAATGTAACTGCTATGTTATTATCGCTAGAATCTACTAAATTAGAACCATTCGCTTCTTCAAAATGAAGTAGTAATTCTACTTGATTAGCATAGTTATCATTACTAGTAATGACGTGTTCTTGTGTAGGGAAGAACTGATGATGAGCAGGAGTGAATGTATCACTATAAACAGCACTAGCTACAATTCTTACTTCATCAATGTATCCGTCAAAATAATCGGCACTACCAGCACGGTTTCCACCAATATCCCAAGGAGAAGAAGCACCACCATCTTGAAGAGTGTTCAAATAACTAGCATTAACTAGTCTTTGTCCGTCTACATATAGACCTACATTAACACCATTTTTAACAAAAGCGATGTGATACCATCTATTAGCAACAGGTTCCCAAGGTAGCTGTTTGAATCTAGTAGTAGCATTATTAGTATCTGTTAAAGTAACGGATAAGAATTTAAGACCACTTAGGTTATCATATTGCATAGTAATAGAGTTATTTTTCTTTATCATTACCTGGGTTTTGCTTACATCATTAAAGTAAAAATATCCCTCAATAGTAAAAGGACTATTGTAAAATGAATTAGGCCAGTTAATTTTACTATCAGGTACTTCTACCACACTGTTTACACCATCAAGTTTAAGAGATGAACCACCAAATCTATGTTTATCGCTAGATATTTCAGCATTTCCTAAACATGTGCATGTAGAGATCTTACTAACGCCACGGTCAACAATAGTTTTTGAGTTATTATCTCCTTCAAAATGCAAAAGCAATTTGACATCACTACTTTTGCCTACATTAGAGATTTGATGTTCAGGAACCTTGAAGGTATTAAAATATCTACTATTTCCAATAGTGACTCTGAAATCATCAATATTACCAATCATTCCATTTTCACCATTTTGGTCAGAACCTAGTTTCAATCCTGTTCCAGAAGCACTACCTAAGTTGACATTTTTATTATAATGTCCTGCTGCTCGTAATTCACCGTCTACATATAAGTAAACATTGTTATCTTTTCTTGCATAGGCAATGTGTTGCCATGTTTTTTCTACTAAACAATTTTTTGCTACAAGATTTACTTCATTATTATTGCTAGTTTGATTACCCATCATAACTCTTAAAGAATTTAAGTTGTCACCACTATTCAATGATTCTATTAACAATCCTGTAGTGCTAGTATTTCCTCCTAAACTTAAAATACGTCTTTCATCATCTACTGCATCTAAATATATCATAGCTTCAATACAGAAATCTTTATTGGCTAGAGGAATATCATTAGGGATATCGTTAGTTCCTATAGATAAATTAGTTCCATTGGTTCCATCTAATCTTAAACTACTAGCACCAAATTTTTTATTATCTGTAGAAATTTTTGTATTTCCATTAAATCTAATTGACTGTCCTCCAACNGGATCTGTCAATGATGTAGCGTTGTTTACACNGTTCATNGTNAAAAATACTTTTACATNATNTAAATATTGATCTCTNANNATNGAACCTAAATCTTGGGGTGCTTCAGCAGCAAAGTTAGCACCAGCATCAACTAATACCTTTCCGTTTGTAGAAAAGTATGTGTTTTCACTGCCTGAATAATTGTAGGATTTAATATAAGAGTTACCAAAAACACTACCATCCTGTTTCAATGAATTGTAACCAACATAATAATTACCGTAATTATCAAAAGTTAATGATGTAATTTGTGGTGTGAAATTTGAATCGGTAATTTCAACTTTACCATTATTTCCAAAGTTATTATCCGTATTTCCAACATTATCACGTCTTGAAATATAAGAAGGACTTGCAATATCAGTTGAATGTTCTCTTGTTGAAACACCGAATATACAGTTGTTAGATTTATCAACAAGTAATTCTTTAGTGCATGAATAAATATTAGTATCAAAACCACCTACTGAAACACCATAATTTCCTGATCCATAATTGGATAAATTACCTGTATTATCTAATTTTGCAATAAAAAAACCATGTCTAGATAATCCTGACATCCAAGCTATACCAGCAAAAGTTAATTTGTTGTCAGCGTCAAACATTAAACCTGGACACAATTTCTCCAAGTTTACCGGAAAAGTATTAGGTTTTATTTGAAGGTGAGCACGAAACGCACCTTGTTGTTGTTGACCATAATTGGGGTCAATAGATCCGTCTGATAAATTAAATCTAAAAATCATTAATTCGTAACTTGCGACAGATGAGAGCTGTGTACCAACTCTGTATACACCTTTGTACATGTAAGTTGAATCACTTACAGTTCCAATATCATATAATTTGTAAGTTGCCATTATATGATATTAATAGATAAAATATTAAGCTAAAAAATTAATTTTGTTTATTTAAAATCTCATTTTTGTGTCAAGGTTATTATTACTGCCAAATCCACCACCGAAGAAGAATGATGCAGATTGACCTTCAGGAATAGTAATTCCATTGTTATTAGCGTGAGCTTGTAATTGTTCTTCTTGTTTGGTATGATCAACATTGTGTGCCAATATACCCTCTGCATAGTAAGTATCAGTTTCTTCAACATCCAAGTTAAATGTAACAATTGGTGCCCATGTATGTTCATAGCTATCAATATTAACCTCAGAATTATCTTCTGCTTTCAATTTATCATTTACTTTAATATCTCTAACTTGTCTGAATTTCCACTTGTTTTCTTGTTTGACTAAGAGAGGATGTTCCCAAGTTACTTTCATATCTTTTCCATTTGATAATTTAAGTGTAAGATAATGCATGTAGGTATTTGCCTTAGCTATCATTACAGTAGATTCCTGATGACTACCGTCATCAACTTTATCAGTTTCCCAATTGTACCATCCTGAAACAGATTCATCAATCATATCACTCTTTTTCCATGATTTTACTTTATCTCCAACTGAAATTTGTTCAATTGGTTTTAAGCTTCCATCACTCATTGTGATCATTGTTCCTTGTAAGAAACAACCACCACTTCCACCTCCACTTGGGAATCCATCATCAATGGTACCACCACCACCTGATCCACCTAGTGGAACAAATACGGTTTCACCAGCTGGACCTTGTGGACCTGTAGGACCCTGAATACCTTGGATACCTTGTAAACCTCTTGCACCAGTAGGACCAGTTGAACCAGTGTCTCCCTTAGGACCTGCTGGACCTGTTGAACCAGTGTTACCCTTAGGACCTTGAGGACCAGTTGATCCTGTGTCTCCCTTAGGACCTGCTGGACCTTGTGATCCAGTGCTACCTTTTGGACCAGTTGGACCACTTGGACCACTAGGACCTTGAGAACCAGTATTACCCTTATCTCCCTTAGGACCTTGAGAACCAGTATTACCCTTATCTCCCTTAGGACCTGCTGGACCTATTGAACCGGTATTACCCTTGGCTCCTTGAGGACCAGTTGGACCACTTGGACCACTTGGACCTTGAGATCCAGTATTACCTTTGGCTCCTTGAGGACCAGTCGCACCAGTGTCACCCTTATCTCCCTTGGCTCCAGCAGCTCCAGTGTTACCCTTAAGACCCTGAATACCTTGTGGACCTTGAGCACCAATTAATGAAGCTAACCATTGTGATTCACTTCCAGAGAAACCGTTTACACCAGCAACTTGGAAAGCTGATAAACCTTGAGGACCCGTAGCACCTTGAGCACCAGTTGATCCAGTGTTACCCTTAAGTCCTTGAGGACCAGTTGGACCTGTTGGACCTGATGGACCTTGAGAACCTGTATTACCTTTTGGACCAGTATTACCCGTATCTCCCTTAAGACCTTGAATACCTTGTGGACCTTCTGGACCAATATCACCGGTATCTCCCTTAGCTCCTGTCAAACCTCTTGGACCAACGTCTCCAGTGTCACCCTTAGGACCTTGAGATCCAGTGTTACCCTTAAGACCTTGAGGACCAGTAGGACCACTAGGTCCACTAGGACCTTGAGCACCAGTAGATCCAGTGTCACCCTTGTCTCCCTTTGCTCCAGCAGCACCAGCATCTCCCTTAGGACCTTGAATACCTTGAGAACCAGTATTACCTTTGTCTCCCTTAGGACCTTGAATACCTTGAGAACCAGTATTACCTTTGACACCTTGGATACCTTGTGGACCTTGAGCACCAATTAATGAAGCTAACCATGAAGATTCATTTCCAGAGAAACCGTTGTTACCAGCAACTTGGTAAGCAGATAAACCTTGAGGACCTTGTGATCCAGTGTTACCTTTTGGACCAATTGCACCAGTTGGACCGGTTAGACCTTGAGGACCAGTTGGACCAGTGTTACCTTGGTCTCCTTTGTCTCCCTTAGCCCCAGTAGCACCAGTATTACCTTTGTCTCCCTTAAGACCCTGAGGACCTTGAGCACATTGATCTCCTTGGTCTCCCTTAAGACCCTGAGGACCAGTTGCACCAGTATTACCTTGGTCTCCCTTAAGACCTTGAATACCTTGAGCACCTTGAGCACCAGTGTCTCCTTGTAAACCTTGAATACCTTGTGGACCCTCTATACCACGATCACCCTTAGGTCCTAGTGGTCCTGTTGGACCAGTTGGACCTGTTGGACCTGTTGGACCAGTTTGACCTTGTTGACCTGTGAATTGACCATATGATGCAAAACTAGATCCATCAAAAGCAACAACGTGTCTTGTAAGATCAGATGTCATTCCCATTGATGTTTTTCTAGCATTACTACGAGTATCATTTCCTACAACGAAAACGTGGAAATCAGTTGAACTTGCACCAGAGTTAGCTACAATGTCGTCTACTTTAGCATCACTTAAAGTTACATTAAATGCATCAACCTTGAAAGCTTCACCTCTATCTCCCTTGTCTCCCTTGTCTCCCTTAATACCCTGTGGACCAGTTGGACCAGTAGGTCCAGAAGCACCACCATCTCCCTTAAGACCCTGAGGACCTTGAAGACCTTGAATACCTTGTAAACCTTGGTCACCTTGGTCTCCCTTGTCTCCCTTGTCTCCCTTAGCTCCAGCAACACCATCTGCTCC
>NZDM01000009.1 GCA_002690085.1 Flavobacteriaceae bacterium | reverse complement strand
AAATTACCCGTAACTACCCTTTTCAGAGCCATTGGTTTTGAGCGTGATAAAGATATTTTAGAGATTTTTGATCTTGCTGAAGAGGTGAAAGTTTCCAAGTCTGGTCTCAAAAAAGTACTTGGGCGCAAATTAGCTGCTCGTGTATTGAACACCTGGCATGAAGACTTTGTAGATGAAGATACAGGTGAGGTTGTTTCTATAGAAAGAAATGAAATCGTTTTGGATAGGGACACCATAATTGACAAAGAAAATACCCTTGAAATTTTTGAGTCTGGAGCGAAAACAATCTTGCTTCACAAAGAATCGTCACAACAAGGGGACTATGCCATTATACACAATACCCTTCAAAAAGATCCTACAAACTCTGAAAAAGAAGCTGTTGAACACATCTATCGACAACTTCGTAATGCCGAACCGCCAGATGAAGAAACTGCTCGTGGGATCATTGACAAATTATTTTTCAGTGACCAACGTTACAACCTAGGTGAAGTTGGTCGTTACAGAATGAATAAAAAGTTAAATCTTGACATCGGGATGGACAAGCAGGTCTTGACCAAGGAAGATATCATTACCATCATTAAGTACTTAATTGAGTTGATTAACTCTAAGGCTGAAATTGATGATATTGATCACCTTTCTAATAGACGCGTTCGCACCGTTGGAGAGCAATTATCTTCTCAATTTGGTGTTGGATTAGCCCGTATGGCCCGTACCATTCGCGAACGAATGAATGTTCGTGACTATGAAGTCTTTACGCCCATTGATTTGATCAATGCTAAAACATTATCCTCTGTGATCAATTCCTTCTTTGGAACCAATCAATTGTCACAGTTTATGGACCAAACCAACCCATTGGCTGAAATCACGCATAAGCGTAGACTATCCGCCCTTGGACCTGGGGGGCTTTCTAGAGAACGTGCAGGATTTGAGGTCCGTGACGTCCATTATACCCACTATGGCCGTTTGTGTCCAATTGAAACTCCTGAAGGACCCAATATTGGGCTTATCTCTTCACTTTCAGTTTATGCCAAAGTGAATTCTATGGGCTTTATTGAAACGCCTTACAGAAAAGTGGAAGATTCAGTGGTTGATATCAAAGGAGATCCAATCTATTTAACTGCAGAGGAAGAAGAGGATAAGCTCATCGCTCAAGCCAGTATTCCTGTTGATACCAAAGGAAAGATTGCAATGGATAAAGTCATTGCACGCCAAGAAGGTGATTTTCCAGTTGTTGATCCATCTCAAGTGCATTATACAGATGTAGCACCCAATCAAATTTCATCTATCTCAGCGTCCTTGATTCCATTTTTGGAGCACGATGACGCCAATCGTGCCTTGATGGGCTCGAACATGATGCGTCAAGCCGTTCCTTTATTACGTCCAGAGGCTCCAATTGTTGGAACTGGATTGGAACGTCAGGTTGCTTCAGATTCCAGAGTTTTGGTCAATGCCGAAGGCGATGGTGTTGTTGAATATGTGGATGCCGACAAAATTGTTATAAAGTATAACCGAACTAAGGATGAAGAATTGGTTAGTTTTGAATCTAATACTGCAACCTATCCATTGACAAAATTTAGAAAGACCAACCAAGGTACTTCTGTCAACCTTAAAACCATCGTTAATAAGGGTGACAAGGTTACCAAAGGACAAGTTCTTTGTGAGGGTTACGCTACTCAAAATGGAGAGTTGGCCCTTGGGCGTAACATGAAAGTAGCCTTTATGCCATGGAAGGGATATAACTTTGAGGATGCGATTGTAATTTCTGAAAAAGTGGTTCGTGATGACATCTTTACTTCCATTCACATTGATGAATATTCTTTGGAAGTAAGAGATACTAAATTAGGTAATGAAGAGCTTACCAATGACATCCCAAATGTTTCTGAAGAAGCAACTGCTGATTTGGATGAAAATGGAATGATTCGCATTGGTGCGGAAATTAAGCCAGGAGATATTCTCATTGGAAAAATCACGCCAAAGGGCGAAAGTGATCCAACACCCGAAGAAAAACTTCTCCGAGCTATCTTTGGAGATAAGGCTGGAGATGTCAAAGACGCTTCTTTAAAAGCATCACCTTCCCTTAACGGTGTCGTTATTGAGAAGAAACTTTTTTCAAGAGCAATCAAAGACAAGCGCAAACGTACTCAAGACAAAGAGGATATTGCTGCTTTAGAAGATGCATTCGATGTTAAATTCGATGACTTGAAAACTGTTTTGGTTCAAAAACTCTTTTCAATTGTAGGTGGAAAAACAGCTCAAGGGATCTTTAATGATCTTGGTGAAGAAGTATTCCCTAAAGGTAAAAAGTACACTTTAAAAATGCTCAATGCGGTGGACGATTACGCCCACCTTGTTGGCGGAAAGTGGACGACAGATGCCAAGCTCAATAAGCTAGTAAAGGAATTAATTCACAACTACAAAATCAAAGAAAATGACCTTCAAGGTTCTTTAAGACGTGAGAAGTTTACAATCTCCGTTGGAGATGAACTCCCAGCAGGAATTATCAAACTAGCGAAAGTTTACATTGCTAAAAAGCGTAAACTTAAAGTAGGGGATAAAATGGCAGGTCGTCACGGTAACAAAGGTATTGTAGCGCGAATTGTTCGTCAAGAAGACATGCCTTTCCTTGAAGATGGAACCCCTGTTGATATTGTTTTGAATCCACTTGGGGTACCTTCCCGAATGAATATCGGTCAGATTTATGAAACGGTACTCGGATGGGCTGGAAAAGATTTAGGCCGCACCTTTGCGACTCCAATTTTTGATGGTGCTACCTTGGATCAAATCAATGAATTTACAGATGAAGCAGGCATTCCAAGATTTGGGCATACCTATCTTTATGATGGTGGTACAGGCGATCGATTTGATCAGCCAGCAACCGTTGGAATTATCTACATGTTGAAATTAGGTCACATGGTAGACGATAAAATGCACGCGCGGTCTATTGGACCTTATTCTCTCATTACGCAACAACCTCTTGGTGGTAAAGCTCAGTTTGGTGGTCAGCGTTTTGGAGAAATGGAAGTTTGGGCTTTGGAGGCTTACGGCGCTTCAAGCACACTTAGAGAGATCTTAACTGTTAAATCTGATGATGTTATTGGAAGGGCAAAAACTTACGAAGCAATCGTAAAAGGGGAACCCATGCCAGAACCAGGATTACCAGAATCGTTCAATGTACTCATGCACGAACTGAAAGGATTAGGATTAGACATTAGATTAGAAGAATAATTTCATTATCATATACCATACACAATGGCTAGAAAGCAAGATAATACAACGCAAAAAAAGTTTAATAAAATTTCTATAGGATTGGCTTCGCCAGAATCTATTTTATCAGATTCCAGAGGTGAGGTTTTAAAGCCTGAAACTATCAATTACAGAACCCATAAACCAGAACGTGACGGTCTGTTTTGTGAACGAATTTTTGGTCCTGTTAAAGACTANGAATGTGCNTGTGGAAAGTACAAGCGAATTCGTTACAAAGGNATTATTTGTGACCGATGTGGTGTTGAAGTTACAGAGAAAAAGGTACGNCGTGAGCGAGTAGGNCACATCAACTTGGTNGTACCTGTTGCTCACATTTGGTATTTNAGATCTNTNCCNAATAAAATAGGCTANCTATTAGGTCTACCGTCNAAGAAATTGGACATGATTATNTATTATGANCGTTATGTGGTCATTCAACCAGGAATAGCCATNAATGCAGAAGGAGANCCGGTTAANAAAATGGATTTCTTGACAGAAGAAGAATATCTTAATATTGCNGAGAGTATTCCACANGAAAACCAATATTTAGATGATTCTGATCNAAANAAATTCATNGCNAAGATGGGTGCAGANTGNTTGATTGAGNTGTTNTCNCGNATTGATCTTGAAGAATTGTCNTTTGAATTGCGTCACAANGCCAATACAGAAACATCNAAGCAACGTAAAACAGAAGCCTTGAAACGCTTACAAGTTGTAGAAGCCCTNAAGGATGGAAATCAAAATCGTGAAAACAGACCAGAATGGATGATCATGAAAGCCATTCCAGTNATTCCNCCAGAGTTACGTCCTTTGGTACCATTAGATGGTGGCCGTTTTGCCACTTCTGATTTGAATGATTTATACCGCCGAGTTATCATTAGAAATAACCGATTGAAACGTTTAGTTGAAATCAAAGCGCCAGAAGTCATTCTAAGAAACGAAAAGCGCATGCTACAAGAATCAGTAGACTCTCTTTTCGATAATACACGAAAGTCATCAGCGGTAAAAACGGATTCCAACCGACCTTTGAAATCACTTTCAGATTCTCTCAAAGGAAAGCAAGGTCGTTTCCGTCAAAACTTACTTGGAAAACGTGTAGATTATTCAGCGCGTTCTGTTATTGTTGTTGGACCTGAGTTAAAATTATTTGAATGTGGATTGCCTAAAAATATGGCAGCTGAATTGTACAAACCTTTTATTGTTCGGAAATTAATTGAAAGAGGGATTGTAAAAACCGTTAAATCTGCTAAGAAAATTATTGATAAAAAAGAGCCTGTAGTTTGGGATATTTTAGAAAATGTTTTGAAAGGACATCCTGTTCTCCTTAACCGTGCGCCTACTTTACACCGTTTGGGAATTCAAGCATTTCAGCCTAAGTTGATAGAAGGAAAAGCGATTCAATTACACCCACTAGTGTGTACGGCTTTTAATGCTGATTTTGATGGAGATCAAATGGCAGTTCACTTGCCACTGGGTCCTGAAGCTATTTTGGAAGCGCAGCTTTTGATGCTTGCCTCTCATAACATCTTAAACCCTGCAAACGGTTCACCTGTTACAGTACCTTCACAAGACATGGTGCTCGGTTTGTATTATATGACCAAGTTGCGAAAGTCTACGAAAGCAGTCAAAATTTTAGGGGAAGGTTTAACCTTTTATTCACCTGAAGAAGTCATCATTGCGTACAATGAAAAATGTGTGGATTTAAATGCAGAAATACGTGTAAGAACTGAAGATTTAAATGCCGAAGGTGTATTGGAAACTCAGTTGATTGAAACGACTGTAGGACGTGTGCTTTTTAATGAAAAAGTACCTGCAGCTGCCGGTTATATCAATGAGGTATTGACTAAAAAATCACTTCGAGATATCATTCACGGAATTCTTAAGGTAACATCTGTACCAGAAACGGCTGTTTTCTTGGACGAAATCAAGTCTTTAGGATATAATTTTGCCTTCAAAGGGGGCTTGTCTTTCAGTTTGGGAGATATTATCATCCCAAAAGAGAAGCACACCATGATTGATGCTGCAAACGAGCAAGTCGATGGTATTATGGCTAATTATAATATGGGATTGATTACCAACAATGAACGTTACAATCAGGTCATCGATATTTGGACCTCAACAAACGCTGAGTTGACAGAACTTTCTATGAAGCGCATTCGCGAAGACCAACAAGGATTTAACTCTGTATACATGATGCTTGATTCTGGAGCTCGTGGTTCTAAGGAACAAATTCGACAGTTAACTGGTATGCGTGGTTTGATGGCCAAGCCTAAAAAATCCAATGCTGGTGGCGGAGAAATTATTGAGAATCCAATCCTTTCTAACTTTAAAGAGGGGCTATCGATTTTAGAATACTTTATCTCCACACACGGTGCTCGTAAAGGATTGGCAGATACGGCTTTGAAAACTGCCGATGCGGGTTATCTAACACGTCGATTGGTAGATGTTTCTCAAGATGTGATTGTCAATTCACACGATTGTGGTACCCTACGTGGTATCAAGGTAGAACCTTTGAAGAAAAACGAAGAAGTTGTTGAGACATTAGAGGAAAGAATTGTTGGTCGTACATCACTGAATGATGTTTATGACCCAATTTCAGAAACGCTTTTGGCTGCAGCTGGTTCTCATATTGATGAAGCCGTTGCAAGGAAAATTGAGCTTTCAGCGATTGAATCTATTGATGTCAGGTCTCCACTTACATGTGAAGCCAAGACCGGAATTTGTGCCCTATGTTATGGTCGTAATTTAGCGACTGGAAAAATGGTACAAATTGGAGAAGCTGTTGGTGTGGTTGCTGCCCAATCTATTGGGGAGCCTGGAACACAGTTGACCTTGAGAACCTTCCACGTTGGAGGAATTGCTGGGAATATTTCTGAAGAAAACAGTTTGACTGTCAAATTTGACGGTATAGCTGAAATCGAAGATTTAAAAACTGTAAAAGGTAAAGACAATGAAGGGAATGACATTAATATTGTGATTTCAAGAACATCTGAAATTAAATTGGTAGATAAGAAAACAGGTATTGTATTGAGCACAAATAACATTCCTTACGGGTCTTCTATTTTTGTTAAAAATGGACAAAAGATTAAAAAAGGAACCGTCGTTTGTCAATGGGATCCATACAATGGTGTTATTATTTCTGAATTTTCAGGAAAAGTACGTTATGAAAACATAGAACAAGGTGTAACTTATCAAGTTGAAATTGATGAGCAAACTGGATTTCAAGAGAAAGTTATTTCTGAGTCTAGAAATAAAAAATTGATTCCTACTCTACATATTGAAGATGGAAAAGGTGGTGTCATTCGTTCTTATAATCTACCAGTCGGCGCGCATTTAATGATTGAAGACAACGATAAAATTGCTATTGGTAAGATTTTAGTAAAAATACCACGTAAGTCTTCCAAAGCCGGAGATATTACAGGTGGTTTGCCACGTGTAACAGAACTTTTTGAAGCACGTAATCCTTCTAACCCAGCAGTGGTTAGTGAGATTGATGGGGTGGTTTCCTTTGGCAAAATCAAGCGAGGTAACAGAGAAATTATCATCGAATCAAAGACAGGTGCTATCAAGAAATACTTGGTCAAGTTGTCCAATCAAATTTTGGTACAGGAAAATGACTTTGTAAAAGCTGGGATGCCATTGTCTGACGGATCTGTTACGCCAAATGACATACTCAACATTAAAGGCCCATCTGCAGTACAACAATACTTGGTGAACGAAGTTCAAGAGGTTTACCGTCTGCAAGGGGTGAAAATTAATGACAAACACTTTGAAGTGGTGGTTCGTCAAATGATGCGAAAAGTTAGAATTGAAGATTCTGGTGACACTATTTTCTTAGAAAATCAATTGGTTCACAAATCCGATTTCATTGATGAAAATGATGATATTTTTGGTAAAAAAGTCATTGAGGATGCAGGAGATTCTGCCACGCTTAAAGCGGGTCAGATTGTTACAGCCCGTGAGTTAAGAGATGAAAATTCCATTTTAACACGCGAGGACAAGACCCTTGTATCGGCACGCGATGCGCGGCCAGCAACGGCTACTCCAATTCTGCAAGGAATTACACGTGCCTCCTTACAAACCAAGTCCTTTATTTCTGCGGCCTCTTTCCAAGAGACAACCAAAGTATTAAATGAAGCTGCTGTAAATGGAAAGGTAGACTCTTTAGAAGGTCTTAAAGAAAATGTGATTGTTGGGCATAGAATTCCTGCTGGTACAGGCCTTCGCAAGTATGACAATATGATTGTTGGATCTGTTGAAGAATTGGAAAGTTTGATGAAAGCCAAACAAGAAAAACAATCCTACAATTTATAGGTGATGAGTGAAACAAAGAAGGGACAAAAAGGTCAAATTAATATCGAGCTCGATGCATCTGTCGCCGAAGGCACTTATTCTAATCTAGCGATTATCAACCATTCTGTTTCTGAGTTTGTAGTCGATTTTGTAAACATCATGCCAGGGGTGCCAAAAAGCAAAGTAAAGTCGCGAATTATTTTGACGCCACAGCATGCTAAACGTCTTACCAAAGCCTTAAACGACAATGTCAAACGTTTTGAGCAGGCACATGGTGAGATCAAAGATTACGAACAGCCGCCCATGCCACTTAATTTTGGGCCTACCGGTCAGGCATAAATAAAAAAAATCCCCCATTTATTAAAGCGGTTTTTTTTATTTAAAATTCTGAGGTCAAATGAAATTTAATAGATGGGTATTTTTGTTCGGTTATTTGCAATGAGAATTTTGAATCTGCTAAAAACACCAATTGCCCTTGTTTATCCTTTGCCAAAAAGCGTTGCTTAACCCGTTTAAATTCACTAAATTCTTCACTCTTAGGATCTTTAGGTTCTACCCAAGCTGCTTTATGGACATTTAAATTTTCATAGCTACATTTAGCACCATATTCATGCTCTAAGCGGTACTGAATGACTTCATATTGTAGAGCGCCTACGGTTCCAATAACTTTACGACCGTTCAGGTCCAAGGTAAATAACTGTGCAACACCTTCGTCCATCAATTGATCAATCCCTTTGAAGAGTTGTTTGGACTTCATGGGATCTGCATTGTTAATGTATCTAAAATGTTCTGGTGAGAAACTTGGAATGCCTTTGAAATTTAAGATTTCACCCTCGGTGAGCGTGTCACCAATTTTAAAATTCCCTGTATCGTGAAGCCCCACAATATCGCCAGGATATGAAATGTCTACTATTGCCTTTTTTTCAGCAAAAAAAGCATTGGGACTTGAAAATTTTAATTTTTTGTTGTGACGTACATGTAAATAGGGCGTATTGCGCTTGAAAGTTCCTGAAACAATTTTGATAAAGGCCAAGCGATCGCGGTGTTTGGGATCCATATTGGCATGAATTTTAAAGACAAAACCGGAGAATTTATCTTCTTTAGGGTTTACCAAACGCTCTTCACTGGCCTTAGGCCGTGGCATGGGTGCAATTTTTATAAAACAATCTAACAATTCTTTGACACCAAAATTATTAAGGGCGGATCCAAAAAATACAGGTTGTAAATTCCCTTCTTGGTAGTTTTCTATATTGAATTTTGGATAAATACCCTGTACCAATTCAATTTCATCTCTCAGTGTTTCTGCAGCAGAATCTCCAATGAGCCCATTTAGTTTTGAATCATTTAAATTTGAAATTTCAACCGTATCGCTAATGTTCTTTTTACTGTCTCCAGCAAATAGATTGATATTTTTCTCCCATAAATTGTAAATTCCTTTAAAATCATAACCCATTCCAATTGGAAAACTTAAAGGGGTGACTTTTAGTCCTAATTTTTGTTCAACTTCGTCTAAAAGATCAAAAGCATCTTTTCCTTCACGGTCTAATTTATTGATAAATACAATAATTGGGATGTTCCGCATGCTGCATACCTTCACTAGTTTTTCGGTTTGCTCTTCTACCCCTTTAGCCACATCAATGACTACAATGACACTGTCTACAGCCGTGAGTGTTCTAAAGGTGTCTTCGGCAAAATCTTTGTGACCTGGAGTGTCTAAAATATTAATTTTGATTCCATTGTATTCAAAGGCCAAAACAGATGTAGCTACAGAAATCCCACGTTGTCGTTCAATTTCCATAAAGTCGCTAGTAGCCCCTTTTTTAATCTTGTTGCTTTTAACAGCCCCAGCTTCTTGTATGGCACCTCCAAATAATAGTAGTTTTTCGGTGAGGGTAGTTTTACCAGCATCTGGATGTGATACAATACCAAAAGTGCGTCGGCGCTGGATTTCACTGTTAAAAGACATTAAAATAATTTTTGTAAATATACCACTATCAAATGAAGATATGCTGTAATTAGCCTTCTTAATGTTAATTTAGTAAAATTGAAAAATAGCATTTTAGCATTTAATTAATACAAAA
>NZDM01000008.1 GCA_002690085.1 Flavobacteriaceae bacterium | reverse complement strand
TGACATAGGACGGGCTGTCTTGTAAAAGTAGATAAATGAAAACAAATAGCAAAGAGAATTTTGAGTTCTGTGATTTAAAAAATATACTAAAAACAATTGTAGTTTTAGAGAGGGAATGTTAAATTTGTAACAAACGCTATTAAGATTGTAAATGCGCAACATTGAATCCATTGTAGAATCCTTAGAACTTAAAATTGTAAAAGTTTTAGCGCATTTAGATGCATTAAAAGCTGAAAATCAGCGTTTAAAATTGGAAAGCGCGGCACAAAAAGAAAAGGCTGAAGCGCAGCGCGCAGCTCTAGATAAAAAAGAAGCAGATTTAGAAGCCTTAAGGATTGCGAGTTCCATGTTGGGCAGTAACGACGACAAACGCGCTTCAAAGCTTAAAATAAATGCTTTGATACGGGACATAAATGATTGTCTTGCCAGTTTATCCGATTGAAACATATGAGTGAACAACTAAAAATAAAATTATCTATTGCCAACAGAGTGTATCCGTTGACAATTGCACCAAGTCAAGAGGAAGGCTTGCGGTTGGCCGCACAGAAAATTGACCAAACCCTTAAAAAATTTGAGCAGAGCTACTCTGTTAAAGACAAGCAAGATGTACTGGCCATGTGTGCCTTGCAATTTGCAGCACAGTCTGAGCAGACCACGCTTAATAAAACTAGTTTAAACGAAGCTTTACATCAACGTCTTGAAGATTTAGACAAACGCTTGGAAGCCCACTTAAACGACGACGTTCTTTAAAAGGCTACATTTATAACTGCCTGTATTGATCATTTTTTGATAAACTCAACGCGATATCTATAAAAGGGGTGCGTTTAAGTTGTAAAAGCATGCTGCCCAGTCGCAGATCCTTGACCAGCTTTTCAGCCCTAAATCCTGTTCATTAGGAGTTTATACAAAACCAGATCTTTGCAGGCTTTTTTATGTCAAATTGTGAAATTTAGTTTCTCCTTGGATGGAATTTGGTCATCACCTGCTTGAGGTGGCTTTTGTCTAAATGCATGTATATTTCGGTAGTAGTGATGCTTTCGTGGCCCAACATCATTTGAATGGCTCTTAAGTCTGCACCATTTTCCAAAAGATGGGTGGCAAAAGAGTGCCGAAAGGTGTGGGGAGAAATAGATTTTTGAATCCCTGCTTTCTTGGCTGTAGTTTTAACAATGGTAAAGATCATGGCGCGGGTTAGCTGTTTACCCCGCTGGTTTAAAAACAAGGTATCGCCGTGTTCTGGGGTGATGTCAAGCAGTCTGCGACCTTGTTTTCTGTAGTTTTTTATGAGTTTTTGAGTGTTGGAGCCAATGGGGACAAAACGCTGTTTGTCTCCCTTACCTGTCACTTTGATAAAGCCCTCTTCAAAAAAGAGATCCGATATTTTTAAATGTGTCAATTCACTGACCCGCAGCCCACAACTGTAAAGCGTTTCTATGATGGCCCGGTTGCGCTCACCCAAAGGCTTGCTCAAATCTATGGTAGCCACCATCTTATCTATTTCTTTGAGCGACAGGGTATCAGGTAGTTTACGGCCTATTTTAGGGGCTTCAATTTGTTCCATTGGGTTTGAATTGCGGTAATTTTCAAAAACCAAATAATCAAAAAAACTGCGGAGTCCCGAAATCACACGGGATTGGGTTCTTGCATTGGAATTTTTGGCCAATTCGTAAAGAAATTGTTGAATGGCATCGGCCTTAATTATTAAAGGGCTTAGCGGCATCTTATGGACGTCCAAATATTGCATGAGTTTTTGGACGTCTAAACGGTAGCTGTTGACCGTATTTTGAGATAAACCCCGCTCAATTTTTAAATAGTGCTCAAAATCTTTAAGGGCTGGGGTCCATTTCATACTGCGATATATAAATATTTTAGTCTTTCAAATTTACAAATAATTGTGTAGGATTGTTTATTGATTTTCAAGTGTTATAATTGTGATGCTGTTGTAACTTAAAAAAATAAACCAATAAACTATTTGAAAAGAAAAGAAAACACACTTATATTTGCAACCGCATAAGGAGAAATGGCAGAGTGGTCGAATGCGGCAGTCTTGAAAACTGTTGAGGGTCACACCTCCGGGGGTTCGAATCCCTCTTTCTCCGCAAAAGAAAACCCACATTTTTTGTGGGTTTTTATTTTTTATGAATCATAGCCTCTGTGAAATATGTTGGTGTTTCTGAAAAAGTTGTTAAAAATCATGTTATGATTTTTGTAATGGATTAAGACCAAACAATTAATTCCTTATTTTTGTAAAAATATTTTTTAATGAGCCTTTTAGAAGCCCTTAAGTGGCGCTATGCTACCAAAAAATTTGATATCTCTAAAGTCATCCCTGTGGAAGATATCGAAAAGATAAAAGCCGGTTTTAACCTTTGCGCGACTTCGTATGGCTTACAGCCTGTTTCCTTAATTTTGGTTCGCAATAAAACCATCCAAAAAGAATTGGTCCCCTTGTCTATGAACCAAAAGCAAGTTGAACAGGCTTCTCATCTTGCTATTTTTTGTGTTAAAACTACTTTGGATGCATCCTATGTAGTCGATTATTTTGAACGAATTAAAAGCATTCGAAAGACCGAGGATAAAATTTTAGCATCTTTTAGAACCCACATCATTAATAGTTTTGAAAAGAAATCTTCTGATGATATTTATTTTTGGGCTGCCAAGCAAGCCTATTTAACAATGGGAAATCTTTTGGCCGTTTGTGCAGATCTTCGCATTGACGCCTGTCCTATGGAGGGCTTTGACCCGGAAGCATATGACACCTACTTTGATTTAAATGCAAAAGGGTTGAGATCAGTGCTCATAATGCCTATGGGCTATAGAGCAGATGACGATATTCTTTCAGAACTAAAAAAAGTGCGCAAGAAAGTTTCAGAATCAGTGATTGAAATTAATTAACAATGCCTGGATTTGAATTATTTGGCGATGCCGAACGTAAAGAAGTAAAAGATGTTTTAGACTCAGGTGTTCTAATGCGTTATGGTTTCGATGGACTAAGAAAAGGCCAATGGAAAGCCAAAGACTTGGAAACTGAGATTGAAAAACGCTTTGCGGTACAACATGCGCAACTTTTAAGCAGTGGAACAGCCGCGGTCAGTATGGCACTTGCAGCTTCTGGAGTGGGAGCAGGAGATGAAGTCATTATGCCTTGTTTTACTTTTGTAGCCAGTTTCGAAGCCATTTTAATGTTGGGAGCTACCCCAGTAGTTGTGGATATCGATGATACCTTAACCTTAGATATTGATGCTGTGAAAACATCCATTAGTCCCAAAACCAAGGCCATCATGCCTGTGCATATGTGTGGCAGTATGGCTAATTTAGATGCTTTGAAGACGATTTGCAAAAATCATGATTTGTTGCTAATTGAAGATGCATGTCAAGCCATAGGAGGAACTTACAAGGGCCAGGCACTGGGTACGATTGGAGATTTGGGCTGTTTTTCTTTTGACTTCGTAAAAACAGTCACTTCTGGCGAAGGCGGCGCTGTTGTTACCAACAACACCCAATATGCAAAACATCTTGATCATTTTAGCGACCACGGCCATGACCATATTGGAAACGATCGCGGGGCGGAGACTCATCCTTTTTTAGGATATAATTTTAGAATTTCTGAATTGAATGCCGCCGTAGGTCTAGCACAATTTCGTCGCATTGATGAATTTATAGCACTGCAAAAAAAGCATTACAAAATAATTAGAGATGCGTTAGAACCCTTGGACGGGGTTACTTTTAGAAGCGTCCCAGAAGGCGGAGAGGAGAGTTGTGCGTTTTTAAACTTTTTTCTGGAAGATTTAGAAACGGCTAGAGAAGTGAGCAAAATGTTTAAGGCTAATGGTTTGGATGTCTGTTTTCATTATTATGATAACAACTGGCATTACATCCGCAAATGGGACCACCTCAAAATGAAAAAATCCTTGTACCCATTGTCTTCAGAAATCCAGACTGGATTGGATGCATTAAAAGAAAAAAACTTTACGAAATCGGACTACTACATTGGCAGGAATCTCTCTTGTCTTGTTAAACTTTCTTGGTCCAAAGCAGAAGTTGAGCAACGCGCCAAAGCAATGGTTGATTGCATTCAGTCAGTTTACGCTAATAGGTAATATAATCTACAATTTCCAATCCATAGCCAATCATTCCGACGCGTTTTTTCTGTTTACTGTTAGAGATCAAATTAAGTTTGTGAATGTTTAGATCGTGTAAGATTTGTGCCCCAATTCCAAAATCTTTGGCATCCATTTCAATAGAAGGCGCTTTCACGACTTCCCCAGGGCTTTGAATGGCTTCTAAAGTTGTCAAGCGTTTGAGTGTTTTTTCTGGACTGCTATGTTGATTTATAAAAACAACAGCCCCTTTTCCTTCTTTCTCAATCACTTTAAATATTTCATCCAATTTTTTATCTGCATTGTCTGTAAGCGCGCCCAGAATGTCGTTGTTTACAGAAGTTGAATTGATTCGTGTGGGTACTGTTTCCGATTCATTCCATTCCCCTTTAGTCAAGGCCATATGAATGGCATCATTTGTAGTTTGTTGATAGGCCCTTAATCTAAAAGTTCCGAAACGCGTTTCCATTTCAAAATCACTTTTTTTAGCAATTAAAGAGTCGTATTGCATTCGGTAGGCGACCAAATCTTCAATAGCAATGATTTTTAAATTAAATTTATTGGCGACTTCAAGCAACTGTGGTAAGCGCGCCATGGTCCCATCTTCATTTAAAATTTCAACCAAAATACCAGCCGGCTTAAAACCTGCAAGTCTTGCTAGGTCTACGGCTGCCTCTGTGTGCCCTGTTCTTCTTAAAACACCACCATTTTTGGCCTTTAAAGGGAAGACATGCCCTGGACGTCCAAGATCATGAGGTTTGGTTTTAGGATCTACAAAAGACATGATGGTTTTGGCACGGTCTGCGGCAGAAATTCCAGTGGTACAATCCTGTCTAATTAAATCTACTGAAACTGTAAATTGTGTATGGTGTAAGACTGTGTTGTTTTGCACCATCATGTACAAATCCAATTCGTTACAACGCGATTCTGTTAATGGGGCACATATCAGACCCCTACCATGAGTCGCCATAAAATTAATCATCTCAGGCGTTACCGCTTCAGCAGCTGCAATAAAATCGCCCTCATTTTCTCGAGCTTCATCATCAACAACGACCACAATTTTGCCTGCTTTTATATCGGCAATTGCTTCTTCAATCGTATTTAGTTTGCGAAGGGATGAGGATAAATTTTTTGAAGCCATATTTAATTTTTTTCAAAGATAGGAGAACTCAACTAGAACTTAAGATATTTTATTTAAATCTTCTTTCATTTTTTTATTAAAATAAAGGCGGTAAAGAAAGAATAGTGGGAATGCTAAAATCACAAAGACTGCATTATTTGTCATAAATCGCTTTTTCAAAAGGTCATAAAACTCAGATTGATTTTTAAAAATTTTTGGCAAAACAACTAAAAACAGAATGAATGCAAGCGCTGCAACAACTATTAAAATTGACCCCATTGTGGGGAATTTATTATTATTAAGCACCAATCCAAGGATTCCAAAGATCAAAAAGATACTGTGGGATAAAGCACCAACCGTTGCATTCTCATGATAATCTTCTAAAAACCGGATTCCAGACTCGTAAGCTTCATTGGTTAGATTTCCAGAAATTTTCAATGCCATTTCATCTACACCTCTAGTTTTTAGTTCTATGAGGGCTTTATTTTTATGTTCTATCGATAAGCCATAATGACGGTAGTTTTTGACAAGGTCAATCAATTTTGAACTTTCAAAACCTGTGATATCTTTAAAGGGCGCTACATTCGAATCTACAGCCGTTTCAAATTGACATAGCCGTGATTTTACAAGTTTCTTTTTCAAGGGAATTAAAATCGCGTCTAGATCCATAAGAGCCCTGTCTTTTGTTGCTCTACTGGTTAAATAAATGCTAAATGGCAGCATTATTATTCCTCCAAGCCATGTTGCGACAACGGGATCTAAACTATTGTCTTCAGAGCTGTTTTTAGCAAAAATACTGATGAAATGATAAGTCAAAAAGATTAAAATTGCAATAACCATTGGCAATCCAATTCCGCCTTTTCGAATGAGCGCTCCAAGAGGAGCTCCAACAAAAAACAATACTATACACATTAGTCCCAAGGCAAATTTATCGTGTAATGCTACAATGTGTTTGTTGATATTTATGGTGGACAATAATTTGGATTTTGATTTAACCTTGAAATCATTATTGATATTTTTGACAGAGTTAAGGGCATAATCCAAAACATTTACAGACTTTTGATCTGGCAAAAGTGATAAAATGTCCTGATCCAATACCACACTGTCCAGCAGAACTGTCATTAGATTGTTCTTTGATAAACGATTTTGTTTTGACTTTATGAGCATTGTTTTTGAAAACTTGGCATCAAATTTTTGTTGTAGTTTATAAAGCGAATCAATGGTTGTATTTAATTCTAATACGTCTAGCATATTGTAACGTGAGGCATCGTCTTTCCTGCTGAAGTCAATATTATTGAATTTAGAAACATCAATATTGATAACATAGCGCTCAAATGTGCTTTTTACTTGCGGCCTGTTTTTGGTTCTTTTTTGGTAATTGGCTGGTTGCAATTCATCATAATAATTTCCATCATATAGAATAAGCTGTAAAACATCGGAATCTTCACTGCTAAAGAATTCACCAGTTTTTGATTTTATAACAGTGAAATTTCCATAAGTATTACCTTTTTTTTGATGTATGATGACATCTTCAAGAAATTGACCATTATCCCCATATTTTTTGGCTACTTTAATATTAATGTCTTGTAGCTGGTTAAATTGACCTTCTGCGATTGCCATGGCTGGTTTAACTTTAGCAATGTTACGGCGTAGGTTGAAAAAGTTAACTTCCGCTAATGGAATCACATTGTTAGCAAAGAAAAAACTTACGATTCCTAAAAAAACAATAAAAATACTCAAGCTTTTCATGGCACGACCCAATGAAATTCCTGTTGATTTCATGGCTGCAAATTCATAGTTTTCAGAAAAATTTCCAAATACCATTATGGACACGAGCAACACAGTAAGTGGTAAAACTAGAACAATCAGTCGGGGTGAAACATACAGCAAGAATTTTAATATCACATCAATTTCAAGGTCTTTTCCGGCCAATTCAGAAATATAAACCCAAACTGATTGCAGTAAAAATATAAACATCAGTATTAGAAAAACACTAAAAAAAGATTTTAGATAGGTAAATAATATGTAGCGATCTAATAGTTTCAAATGGCAGCGCTTAATCTAAATTATTGATGTAATAATCATCATAATCAGAAGCTTTAAACTTAAAGAACGATTTGGGGAGTGGTATGTTTGTTTTAAAAGCCAGAATCGTCAATGTTGTTTTTGTATCATTCTCTCCGATTTCTATAAGATTATAAATGTGCTTTGTTTTGGTATCTACTCCTAGAAGTGCATATTTTATTTCAGCTTCTGAGTCAATAGGTGTTAATTTTATATACTGAATTTTTCTTCCAAACTTAAGCTGTGAAATGTCCAATTTGTAATTATATCCGCTTTCATAAAATGTTAGAAGTGCACTTGGCGAAATGGTATTGTCGTCTTCAGAGTTGCCTTTTGAAATCATAACTTCCTCATCCTCTGTACTTATAGTGTAGAGGGTTTCACCGTCAAAAAGGCGTTGAACCCCCAAAATATCTAAAGCGTATTTATCACCTGATAAAGTGATTTTACCATGTGTTTCCTGGCGGATATTTTCCGAATCGTTTTCAAGTACATATTTAAAATCAATTTGTATGTTATTGTAGCTTTCAACTTTAGCGTTAACTGCTTTTAATAGCGCTTTGGCTTCAGGATCATGAGTTTGTCCTTGAAGCATTCCAAAAGCAAATAAGAGTGTTAGTGTTGATTTAATTTTGTATGGGAGATTCATTGTCCAAAAATTGATTTAAAGCCGTTAGGTCTGTCATTAATACCTGCCGCGCCTTGCTACCTTCAAAAGGCCCTACGATACCTGCAGCTTCCAATTGATCAATGATGCGGCCTGCTCGGTTGTATCCTAATTTCAATTTTCGTTGCAATAAGGATGCGGAACCTTGTTGGGCTGTCACAATGACCTCTGCAGCTTCCCTAAAAAGCTTGTCGCGATCACTGATATCAATATCAAGACTTGTGCCAGACTCTTCACTGATGTATTCTGGAAGTATATAGGCACTTTGGTAGGCTTTCTGTGACCCAATAAATTCCGTGAGTCGCTCTATTTCAGGCGTGTCAACAAAAGCACACTGAATTCTCACCAAATCATTCCCTTGGGTATAGAGCATATCTCCACGGCCAATCAATTGATCGGCACCTGAACTGTCCAATATTGTTCTTGAATCTATTTTTGAAGTTACCCTAAAAGCAATACGTGCAGGGAAGTTTGCTTTGATGATTCCTGTAATGACATTAACGGAAGGACGCTGGGTGGCAATAATTAAATGAATTCCAATTGCTCTTGCCAATTGCGCCAGGCGTGCAATTGGTGTTTCAACTTCTTTGCCTGCCGTCATGATGAGATCTGCAAACTCATCCACAACCAAAACAATATAAGGCAAAAACTTATGCCCCTCATTGGGGTTTAATTTACGAGCTTTAAATTTTGTATTATATTCCTTTATGTTTCTACAAAAAGCAGATTTAAGCAAATCATAGCGGTTGTCCATTTCAATACAAAGCGAGTTCAAAGTGTTAATGACCTTTGTATTGTCTGTAATGATTGCATCTTCAGAGTCGGGAAGTTTCGCTAAGTAGTGCCGTTCAATTTTATTAAAAAGTGTCAGTTCTACTTTTTTTGGATCAACCAAAACAAATTTAACTTCCGCGGGATGTTTTTTATAAAGCAAAGATGTTAAAACTGCATTTAATCCAACTGATTTTCCCTGACCTGTAGCCCCAGCCATGAGCAAGTGAGGCATTCTTGAGAGATCAATAACAAAGGTTTCATTACTTATGGTTTTTCCAATCGCGACGGGCAATTCCATCTCAGTTGTTTGAAATTTCTTGGAGGCAATAACTGAATTCATTGAAACTACGGTCGCATTTTTATTTGGAACTTCAATCCCTATAGTTCCGCGGCCTGGTATTGGAGCAATGATGCGAATTCCAAGTGCTGAGAGTGATAGTGCAATATCGTCCTCTAAATTTTTAATCTTAGAAATACGAATGCCTGCATCGGGAATAATTTCATAGAGTGTAACCGTTGGTCCAACCGTCGCTTTAATACTACTAATGCCAATTTTATAATTGTTGAGCGTTTCAACAATTTTATTTTTATTATCTTCTAATTCTTCCTCGTCAATTGTAATGCCTTCACTGTCGTATTTTTTTAGTAAGTCTAAGTGCGGAAAGACGAATTTTGACAATTCTAAAGTGGGGTCAACTTCACCAAAATCATCTACTAATTTCGCTGCTAGGTTATCTGTTTCTGATGCTTCCTCTTCCACAACAGTAACTTCCATTTTCAAATCCTGAATTTCTTTATTACCATTTGAACTTTCATTATAAACCTCGTTTTTCTTTATATTGGAATGGTTTTGTATTGTGGGTTCTAAATTGTCTAAAGGAACCTCAAAAGCAGAAGTGTTATCTTCATTTTCAATAGACTCAGATTCATTATTAATTTCAACAGTTGCTTGTTTACCTGTTTGTTCAATAACTTTAGCAACTTTTTTAGTAGTTATAAAAATTGATTTAAAAAGTTGCCCAATTTGTTGGGGACTCACTTTGAGTCTAATTCCTAAATATGCAATGACACCCAATAACAAAATTGCAGCAGTACCAATTTTTCCAATATAATCCTGAAAAAATAAATTTAGCTCATAACCTATAGTTCCACCCAAATTTGGATAAGATTTAAAAATAAATCCAAATCCAATTGAAAGCCATATGATTATAAATGTACCCCATACCCAGTGGCGGTAAAGCCGTTGTTTAGGGGTATTTGCTAAGACACTAAAACCAGATAAGCCCAAAAGGCCTGCAAATAATACTGAGGCTACTCCAAATCCTTTATAAACAAGTAAATGGCTGAGCCATGCCCCTAATTTACTGATCCAGTTTTTTGTTGGCACTGTTCTGTTCCCAAAATCAACAAGGGTGCTTTGATCGCTCTCACCGGTGAAAAAATAGGATACTATCGAAAAAAACAAAACAACCCCCAACAATGCTAAGAAGCTACCAAATACAAGGCGTTGCGAATTGTTTAGAGTGAACTTTGCACTTTTTTTAATACCTTTTGATTTAAACATGCACTTTTTTATGGTTCAAACAAAAATACAAATTAATAAACTTTATTGAATTCTGATTATAAAATTGTTTTAAACAAAAAGACCCAGTAATTTACTGAGTCTAAAAAAATGAATAATGACTTTTACATCATAGCAGATCAAATCGGTCTGCATTGATAACTTTGTTCCAAGCTGCAATAAAATCTTGTACAAATTTATCTTTGTTATCATCGCTTGCATAAACTTCAACTATGGCTCTTAATTCGGAATTAGAGCCAAACACTAAATCTGTACGTGATGCTGTGCGTATTTTCTCATTGGTCAAGCGGTCTTTGGCCACATAGCCATTATAAGATGTTTTTTCCCATTTAACATCCATAGACAGCAGGGTTTTAAACCAACTGTTATCCAGTTTGCCTTCAGTCCATATTCCTTCTCCAGAATGGGAAACTCCCATCGAACGAAGCCCGCCAACCAAAACCGTTAACTCTACAGGATTTAGCCCTAAGAGCTGTGCTTTATCTAACATAATTTCTTCCGTTGAAATGGAGAATTCCTTTTCTGTGTAATTTCGAAATCCACATGCTTTGGGTTTTAATAAATTAAAGGACTCTTTATCTGTGTTTTCTTGTGTTGCATCTCCGCGTCCAGTGGTTACTTTTACTGTGACTCCTGATGCCATTTCGATTCCAACGGCACCTCCAATAACAATGGTATCGGCAACACTTACCTCTAAATCTTTTGCGATTGATTCCAAAACAGCAAGAATACTTTGTAGTTGGTTGGGTTTATTTACAGCCCAATTTATTTGGGGTTCCAAACGAATTCTAGCACCGTTAGCACCGCCGCGGTTATCAGACTGTCTAAAGGTAGATGCTGAAGCCCAGGCCGTCTCAATTAGTGCGAGATGTGTTAAGTCGGTTTTTGCAATCGCTGCCCTAACAGCTGCTTCTTTTTCACTAGACATTTGCTGGGTAGGAACTATAGGATCTTGCCAAATATAATTCACGTCTTTATAGTCGCCAGCTATGTAGTTTGATTTGGGGCCCATATCTCTGTGTAACAATTTAAACCAGGCTTTTGCAAAGGCTTCTCCAAAAGCATCTGGATTTTCTATGAAATATTTACAAATTTTGTTGTATTCGGGGTCTACTTTCATTGACATATCTGCTGTGGTCATCATGGGCAGTACTTTTTCGTTACTCCCATCAACTTGTGGGACCATGTCTTCCTCATCACAATTTATGGGATGCCATTGCCAAGCACCAGCAGGACTTTTTTTACATTCCCATTCGTATTTGAATAGTAATCTTAAATAATCCATATCCCATTGGATGGGATTTGTCGTCCAAGGGCCTTCAATACCACTTGTAATTGCATCAACGCCTTTTCCGCTTTTGTAGGAACTTGTCCAGCCAAAGCCCTGTTCACCAATATCAGCTCCTTCGGGTTCTGTTCCTTTGTAGTCTTCACTTGAAGCACCATGTGCTTTTCCAAATGTATGACCACCAGCCGTTAGTGCAACGGTTTCGCTATCGTTCATGGCCATGCGTTTAAATGTTTCCCGTACATCCTGTGCAGATAGGGCAGGGTCTGGGTTTTCATTGGGTCCTTGTGGATTTACATAAATAAGACCCATTTGAACAGCTGCCAAGGGGTTCTCTAAGTCTTGTCTGGTGTCTCCGTAACGGTTGTCACCCAACCATTCATCTTCTGCACCCCAGTAAATGTCTTTTTCGGAGTGCCATATATCATGTCTACCTAGTGCTGTACCGTGGTTTGGTCCACCCATGTCTTCAATAGCCACGTTACCGGCTAAAACCAAAAGATCTGCCCAGCTTAAAGCATTACCGTATTTTTGTTTCACTGGCCAAAGCAAGCGTCTGGCTTTATCCAAATTACCGTTATCTGGCCATGAATTCAGGGGTGCAAAGCGTTGGGCCCCAGTGGCAGCACCTCCGCGTCCATCACCAGTTCTGTAGGTACCCGCCGCATGCCAAGTCATTCGAATAAAAAATGGACCATAATGACCATAATCAGCAGGCCACCAATCTTTGCTGTCAGTCATCACAAATTTTAGGTCTTTTTTGACTGATTCAAGGTCTAAGGATTTTACACTTTTTCGATAATCAACTTCGGAAAGTGGATTGCTTTTTGTGTCATGTTGACGTAAAATATCAAGGTTTAAATGGTTTGGCCACCAATCTTTGTTTTGAGTTCCAAGGTTAGGGGTGGTTGTCGATCCATGGAAAGGACATCTACTTTCGCTCATTGTCAGTAAAGATTTAAGAATTAGAAGAGCATAAATTTAAGTAAAAATTGATTTAGTTTTAAAGCGATAATTTATTTATAATCGTTATAAATAAGTTATTAACTTAGACCATTTTTAACTGTTTAATCTTTAGCGATAATCCCGCAACCAATAAAGTCATAAAGGGACTGATCCAGTTAAAAAATGCATATATAAAATAGTCTGCGACATGTACGCCTAAAACACTACTTTGATAGGCGCCGCAAGTATTCCAGGGCACCAATACAGAAGTTACAGTTCCAGAGTCTTCTAGTGTTCGGCTTAAATTCTCGGGTGCGAGCCCCTTATCTTGGTAAGCTTTTTTAAACATCTTCCCAGGCACTACCAGGGCCAAATATTGATCGGATGCCGTAACGTTTAGCGCTAGGCAGCTGGCAACAGTGCTGGCAAACAAACCAAAGGTCGAGGAGGCCAGAGCCAAAAGTACTTTACTAATTTTAGACAAAGCTCCGATTGCATCCATAACACCTCCAAAAACCATGGCACAAATGATCAGCCAAATTGTATCCATCATACCCTTCATTCCACCTGCTGAAAATAAATCGTTTAGTTCAATACTTGAGGTTTCAACAGCCGTGTCAACAGTGATGGATTGCATGACTCCTTTGTAGGCGGTTTCAAAATTAAAGGTCTCAGACTCCGCAATTGACATCAATATTTGAGGTTGCGCTAAGATTGATGCAAGGGCTGCTAATAAAGTTCCTGTTAACAAAGCTACTAGGGGCGGTGTTTTCTTTACAATCAAAACAACTACCATAATTGGGACAAGCAGTAACCATGGTGAAATATTAAAAGCTTGATCAATCGCCTCTAACTTATTAGAAATATCTGGTGTGCCATTGATCTCAATGTTAAACCCAATAATTAAAAACAGAAAAAGTGTGATTACAAAAGTTGGTACAGTTGTAATGGCCATGTATTTTATATGGTCAAACAATTCTGCTTCTACCATTGCTGGTGCCAAATTAGTAGTGTCGCTTAAAGGAGACATTTTATCTCCAAAATAAGCCCCTGATAAAACTGCTCCTGCTGTCATTCCTAAAGAGATCCCAAGGGTGTCTCCAATGCCTATGAGGGCAATGCCTACAGTCGCTGAGGTCGTCCAACTGCTTCCAGTTGCAATCGAAATAATGGCACAAATAAGGACCGAGGCTACTAAGAAAAAAGTAGGATTTAATAATTGAAGTCCGTAATAAATCATTGTTGGTATAATTCCACTGACAAGCCATGTGCCTGACAATGCCCCAACCATAAGTAAAATCAGTAATGCTCCAGAGGTTGATTTTAAATTTTGAGAAACTTCTTCTAACATTTTCTGATATGAGGTTTTATTTATAAATCCAACAATGGCAGCGATAGCAGCACCCAATATCAATATAAATTGATTGCTTCCGCTCAATGCATCATCTCCAAAAACAAAAAACACATTGTAAAACAACATTAAAATCAATGCAAATACTGGAAGAAGGGCGGTATAGACTGAAAGTTCTTTAAACTCTGATTTTGTAGGCTTCTGTGTTTTATTTGGATTCATACCGACATTTTTATAGGATTATCTTTAAGATTGTAGTTGTAATATTACAATAATTCAAATCGCTATACAAACATAGGTCGACCAAGTATATTATCTCAGTTTGGGATAGTCCATGGGATTAGACTCGTGCAAAATATCATATGCTTTTTCAAAAATATCATTTTTAGAAGGCTTACTAAAGTAATCGCCATCAGAACCATAGGCAGGTCGGTGTGCTTGTGCAGTGAGAAGTTGAGGCGCACTGTCTAAATTCTCATAGGCCCCGCTTTGTTTTAGAATCTCTGTCAAAATGTAGGCAGAAGCACCTCCAGGGACATCCTCATCAACGATGAGCAGTCGGCTTGTTTTTTGAATACTTTTTAAAATATCTTGGTTTCTATCAAATGGGATTAAGGACTGAATATCAATTACTTCTACGTCAATATCAACTTCTAAGAGTTCACGTGCAGCTTGTTCTGCCAAACGCAATGTTGAACCATATGAAACCAAGGTCAAATCTCTTCCCGTTTTAACGATTTCAATAACGCCAATGGGTGTTTTAAATTCCCCTATGTTATTGGGTTTCTTTTCTTTTAAGCGATAACCGTTAAGGGATTCCACTACCAAAGCGGGTTGGTCACTTTCTAAAAGAGTGTTGTAAAATCCAGCAGCCTTTGTCATATTTCTAGGAACTAGTACGTGTACCCCTCTTATTAGATTTAAAATTCCACCCATCTGAGAACCTGAGTGCCAAATGCCTTCTAGCCTGTGGCCGCGTGTACGAATGATCATTGGCGCCTTTTGTTTCCCTAAAGTTCTATAATGCAACGTGGCTAAATCATCGCTAATAATTTGTAAGGCGTACAGTAAGTAATCTAAATATTGAATTTCTGCGATGGGGCGAAGGCCACGCATGGCCATACCAATTCCTTGTCCAATAATGGTTGCTTCTCTAATACCAGCATCTGCAATTCGAGTGCTACCATATTTTTCTTGTAGCCCTTCTAAACCTTGATTGACATCTCCAATAGCACCAGAATCCTGCCCAAAAATTAGTACCTCTGGATATTTTGAAAATATTTGATCAAAATTATCTCTAATAATTATGCGGCCATCAACAAATTCTGAGGGTTCTGAATAAGTTGGAGGCAGCGAATTAATATTTTCAACACTTTGATCAGACTCACTATACAACAACGTGCTAAATTTTGATTGGCCTAAATTTGTATAATCATTGATCCAATGGATTAATTGAGTTTTTTCACTCGTATTTTCGTGAATTAAGTACTTTAGAACATCTCTAGAAACCCCAAGAATGTCTTTTTTTATAGGTTCCTTTATAGCCTCCAATTTGGCAATTTCTTTTTCAATAAATGATTTTTGCGAAGATGCTTTTGCAGCAGCATGCATCAAAGAAATTACATAATTTGCATCTACTTTAATCGGACTAATAAAATCATTCCAAGCTTTGGTTTTGCCCGCCTTAACCTTTAATTTTATGTCTTTTTCTATTTCTAAAAGCTCTTCTTCAGACGCAATATTATTGGAAATTATCCACTGTCTAAACTTTAAATTACAATCGTTTTTTTTCTCCCACTTGAGGCGTTCTGTTTTTTTATAGCGTTCATGTGAACCAGATGTTGAATGCCCTTGGGGTTGGGTTAGTTCTTCAACATGAACCAAAACCGGGACGTGTTCAAGACGTGCAATTTGACCTGCTTTTTCATAGCAGTTTACTAGTGCAGGATAGTCCCAACCTTTTACGTTTAAAATTTCATAGCCGGCGTTCTCTTCATCGCGTTGAAAACCTTCTAAAATTTTGGAAATATTTTCTTTAGTTGTTTGGTGCTTTGCATGGACCGAAATTCCATAATCGTCGTCCCATATACTAATAACCATTGGTACTTGTAGTACTCCAGCAGCATTAATCGTTTCAAAGAAAACCCCTTCACTTGTACTAGCGTTTCCAATGGTTCCCCAAGCAACCTCGCTGCCTTCATTTGAAAATTTTGATGCATCAAAACCTTTTATATTNTTATAAACTTTTGAGGCTTGCGCNAAGCCTAGAAGCCTGGGCATTTGAGCGGCTGTAGGGGAGATNTCTGAACTTGAATTTTTTTGTNTTGTTAAATCTTTCCAATNGAANTTTTCATCNAAAGAATGCGTNACAAAATGACCTCCCATTTGCCGACCTGCGCTCATAGGATCAAAATTGATGTCGGTGTGGGCATATAGACCTGCAAAAAATTGTTCTATAGATAACTCTCCAATGGCCATCATGAACGTCTGGTCTCTGTAATATCCAGATCTAAAGTCGCCATTTTTAAAGGCCTTGGCCCAAGCAATTTGAGGAAGTTCTTTACCGCCACCAAAAATTCCAAATTTTGCTTTACCAGTAAGTACTTCGCGCCTTCCAAGCAGACTACATTCACGACTGGTAACCGCAATTTTATAGTCGTTTAGTATTTCAACTTTGAATTCTTCAAAAGTGATATTTTCAGCTAAACTACCTTTGGCGGTCATTTGAGTTAATTTTTTTTGCAAAGATAAGTATTAAAAGCCGCTTGGACAACGCCTTTTTAGGCGACCTTAGTTCGTAGGTGCTAAAAAATTACAAATGCACTATCATTTTTTGAGAGTCAAAACCACTTTCTGGTAAACAAACCAGTAAGTTTTGAAATATCTGTTGTTAAAACGAAACGTATTTTTTCTGAATAGTCGGCTTGGCTTATTTCCCATCCAAGATTTGAATATACTGGAAAGTACAATTCAAAATAATCAATAATTAAATCAATTCTTATTCCAGAATCGTAACCAAAAAAAGGTTTATTGCCCTTGTTTTTGATAAAACCAACATCACCATAGGCTTGAACATATCGCCAAATGGAAGCGCTTGTATTTAAAGTCGTAATCCATTGGTTAGCGTAAGCGGGGTTTAATTTGGACTTAAAACCACCTTCAGCAACTACCAGTTGTTGTGCTAATATTCCAGAGTCTTCGGATTGGCCTAAGTAATTGTATTCAAAGAGATAGTTTTCAGGACGGTCTAATGCATAGTTAAAATTAGTTTCAGTTTCTGGAAGCGTATTGTATAAAAAAGCCCCAGCAAACAACCTTAAATTGTAGTGTCTATCTTTGGGAGTTCGTTTTCGGACTTCATAATTCAAGTTAATTTTTCCAAAATTCTCAGAGAATTGCAAACCGACGTACCATTTTTTAAAATCCGCAATATTATTGTCAAAGCTAAGGTATCTAACATTAAATATTTGGTAGGGTGGAATCGTATTATCATCTAAAGGGTTTCTAGATTCATCTTTTTGGATATTGATGTAACGCAATTGTAAACGGTTTAATGAATTGGAGCGTAAATTATCTTGTGGTCGAAATGTAAATTGGGCAAAGGGTTGAATTTTTGTAATAAAAGCACTATAATCAAAGCTTGCTCGTTCCATGGTCAAGCCAAGCATTGTGTTAAATAATGCGGAGTCCTCATGGTATTTATTGAAAATAACTTTTGCACTTCCTGTAATGGTTTTTGACTTTAAACCATAGGTTGGTGCAAATGCAAATATTAATGGCTTTGCTAGAAGCCCTCGGTTGTTAAAATTTAGACCCAATTTAACACCATCATAAATATTTTGAAATTCTGTAAGTGGCATGATATTCAATTGGTAGTTGATTGGGTTTTGGTAATCTCTAAGGAAGCGTAATTGCAACGGCTTATTAAATACATGGGAACCAATAGATTTCCAATTGTTATTAAGATTAAATTCAGGACTTTCATTTTGGTAGTTCAAAACCAATTGATTTGAAGTGGAGTCTGCCAATACAATAGTTTTCTCCCCTTCAAATCCTTCAATCCATTGCGACTTCGTTAAATGACCATTCTCCAAAGACGAAAGGGTTACAGGATAGGCACCTTTTCTCAAATTCTTAATGCTCATCTTCAAGGAGTCACCAACTGATTCAACAGATTTAATTTTATAATCTGATGTAAACGATTCCTTTGTAAATTTATCAAAGAACCACTCTAGATCTATAGATGTTTTTGATTTGATATATAATTCAAAATCAGCAGTTGAGGTCAGATTGCCATTGTGAATTTTTATGAATTCTTGAATCCAAAGCATTTCATTATCCGCTTTTATATAAGACTTGAGGTATAGTAGCGCGATCGCAGCTTTGTAATATGAGGTAAAACGCTCATTGAAACTCAGCAACTTGTCTTTTGGGGTTAATAAAGCCTGGTCCCGTCCCAAACGCATCATTTGATAATAAGTGAGACGGAATTGTTCATTGTAATTTAATTTTGCAAAATTATAGCCTTTTATACCCCAAATATTGGCCAGTTTTCCAATCAGTTTTTGATCTGGGTAATAGGTGTCTAAATAGTTTATAAACAGCAACATTTGAAATCCATTTTTAAGCCAGTAGTCCGTTCTTGGATCGACTGCTAAATGTTGGTCTAAATGTTTTTTAATTAGATTTTTTGCAATTGCCAATTCATATTTAAATTCTTTTGGAAAAGGGGACAAAAAATCTGGCAATAATGCCAGGCCATAAAGGTCATTTTTTTTTAGATCAATTTTTGAAAGTAGGATTTTATCCTCAGTAATTGTATGTAGGTTTTGTTTTAAAAATGCATAAACTCTAGAGAAAATTTCACGTTCTTTTTCTGTATCTATCGTTTTGTGACTGATGTTGGTCACAATTTCATTGGAACCGACTTTAATACGCTTGAAATCTTTATTAGTAATGTGAATTTTATGGTTTTTAACGTCTTGTCCCTTAAAATGGTATTGAAAACCTATATTTGATTTTGTCAGTTCCAACCTATTCAGATTACTGTAAACACGATAGGTTGGGGGTGTGTGAACAATTAAATCAACATTTGATTTTGCTGCATAGGGGTTGTCAAAATTTAAATTACTGTAAAGTTTCCATTCTACGCCATCAAACACTCCAGGGGTTAGATACCATGAATTTAAAATAAAATTTCCATTTTTATTAATACCATAACCTGTAAAACGAGCATTTTGTATTTTTAATACATATTTAAGTTGAATGGAAATTGCTTCATTTTGATCTAAAGGCTGGTTTAATATTATTTTTAAAAAATCCTGTTGGTCTGTAGGCCGTTCGAACTTGATAGGGTCCCCTTCAGCAGTAGTTATTGATTCTATTTTCGTTCGACCTCTATCTTTTTCTTTTGCAATATAGAGCTGGGTGTTAAATTCGTTTAAGAACTTTTTCACAAGTGGCGTATCACTTGTACTATAGCTAGAAATCCAGTCGTTTAGATAGATAACTTCAATTGAAGTAGAAGCGTTATTTCTATAAATTATCTGTTGTTCAACAGTAATTTCGTTAGAGATAGGGTCGACCTTAGCATTGACTTTTATTTGATGTTGTGATGTCACAAGTTGATGACTTCCAAACAACAATAAAAGTGTCAAAATTTTGACTTGCTTTATTTTATTTAAATTATAAATAATGCTTAGAAATTAGGGCTGAGTTGGTACTGTTTATAGAAATCATCTAGAATAGCAGTGACCTCTTCAGGAGAGTCAACCATTTGAATTAAATCCATGTCTTTTGCACTGATTGCCTGATGTTGGTTCAAAAGTACTTTTTTGATCCAGTCAATAAGTCCTTCCCAGTAGGAGGTCCCAACCAATATGATGGGAAATTTTTCGATTTTATTGGTTTGAATTAGAGTGATGGCTTCAAATAATTCGTCTAAAGTTCCAAACCCGCCTGGCATAACCACAAAGCCTTGTGAGTATTTTACAAACATTACTTTTCGAACAAAAAAGTAGTCAAAGTCTAAACTTTTATCAGAATCGATATAAGGGTTGTCTGATTGTTCAAAAGGCAGTTCAATATTAAGCCCAACAGAAGTTCCACCTGCTTCACTGGCACCTTTATTGGCCGCTTCCATAATCCCTGGGCCACCTCCAGTTATAACTCCATAACCAGACTTTACAATCGCTGCCGCTGTGTCTACAGCCAATTTGTAATACAGATTATTTTTTGGGGTTCTAGCAGATCCAAAAATAGAAACACAAGGTCCAATTTTGCTCATTTTTTCGAATCCGTTTACGAATTCTCCCATGATTTTAAATAAGGCCCAAGAATCGTTGGTTTTTATTTCGTTCCAACTTTTGTTTTGTTGTAATCGCATGTTGATTTGTTTTGTAATCTAAAGTAATTCTTTTTTTAAATATTTGGCTGTGTAACTTGATTTGTTTTTGACAAAAACTTCAGGTTTACCTTCAGCAATAATTGTGCCACCACCTTGTCCACCTTCAGGACCAATATCTATGATATAATCGACTGCTTTAATGACATCCATATTATGTTCAATTATTAAAATTGAATTTCCTTTGTCAACTAGTTTTTGCAAAACTTCTAATAATACACGAATGTCTTCAAAATGAAGCCCAGTTGTGGGTTCATCTAAAATATAAATGGTATTTCCAGTATCGCGTTTACTAAGCTCTGAAGCCAGTTTAATCCGCTGTGCCTCGCCACCAGAAAGCGTGGTGCTTTGTTGCCCCAATGTTATATAGCCCAAGCCAACATCTTTAATGGTCTTAAGCTTGCGGTGTATTTTTGGTATCTGATCAAAAAAACCAACCGCTTCATTTATGGTCATGTTTAAAACATCGCTGATTGATTTGCCCTTGTAGCGAATTTCCAACGTTTCACGGTTGAAGCGTTTACCCGTACAGGTTTCACAAGAAACATAAACATCTGGAAGAAAATTCATTTCAATCACGCGCAAGCCCCCCCCTTTACAAGTTTCACAACGGCCACCAGTAACATTAAAACTGAAACGCCCGGGTTTATAACCTCGAATCATAGCTTCAGGTATTTTTGCAAATAGACTACGAACTTCACTAAAAACACCTGTATAGGTCGCTGGATTGCTGCGAGGTGTTCGGCCAATTGGTGTTTGATTAATGTCAATGACTTTGTCTAAATGTTCTAAGCCTTTTATGGACGTATAGGGCAATGGTTTTTTGACAGCGTTAAAATAATAATTATTTAAAATTGGATAAAGTGTTTCATTGATTAACGTCGATTTTCCGCTACCAGAAACACCTGTAATTCCAACCATAGTACCCAAAGGGATTTTGATAGTAACATTTTTTAAATTATTACCTTCACAACCTTTTAGTTCTAAAAATTTACCATTCCCATTGCGACGCTTTTCAGGGATATTAATAGCTAAATCGCCTTTTAAATAAGCGGCCGTTAGTGTTTTGGCTTTCTGTATTTTTTTTGGGGTGCCTTCGCTGATAATCACACCCCCATTTTTACCTGCATGCGGACCGATATCTATAATGTGGTTCGCCTGCTCAATCATATCTTTGTCGTGTTCAACAACTATTACAGAATTTCCTAAATCTCTCAAACTTTTAAGCGATTCAATCAACTTTTGATTGTCCCTCTGGTGTAACCCAATACTGGGTTCATCTAAAATATAAAGGACACCTACAAGTTCAGAGCCAATTTGAGTGGCCAAACGGATGCGTTGGGCTTCGCCACCAGACAGTGATTTTGAGCTTCTGTTGAGACTTAAATAATTTAAACCAACATTCAAAAGAAATTGTAGTCGGGTCTTGATCTCTTTAATAATTTCTTTGGCAATGGCATTTTGTTTTTTATTGAGATGATTGGGTAAATCTTCGAACCAAGATGCCAACTCACCAATATCCATCGTAGCCAATTGAGTTATATTTTTGTCGTTAATTTTAAAATATTGGGCTTCTTTTTTTAAGCGTGTACCCATGCATTTTGGACAGTCTACTTTATCCATGTATTCTTTGGCCCATCGCTTGATACTTCTAGAGTCGGTTGTTTTGTACTGGTATTCAATAAAATTAGCAATGCCATCAAAATCAATATTATACTCAAGAGAGACTCCCAATGTTTTATTTTTAACAGAAAACCGGTCTTTACCACCGTAAAGTATCAATTGCATAGCGGCTTTGGGAATTTTAGAAATGGGATCTGAAAGTTTAAATTTATAGCGTTGCGCAATCAGTTCTATTTGCTTAAATATCCAAGAATTTTTCTGAGGTCCTTGAGGGGCAAGCCCACCATTTTTAATTGACAATTTTGAATTTGGAATAATTTTATTCTCATTGACTTTGTAGAGACTGCCTATACCGTTACACTCTGGGCATGCGCCTTTAGGAGAATTGAAAGAAAAATTATTGGGTTCAGGATTTGCGTAGGAGAGTCCCGAAGTTGGACACATTAAATTACGACTAAAAAAGCGAGGTTTGTCATTTCCCTCGGCCAAAATCATCAGCACACTACCCCCTTGATTCATGGCTGTTTTAATGCTGTCTTCTAAACGTTTTGAATCTAAAGTATTGCTGTCAATTTTTAAACGGTCAATCACTACTTCAATGTCATGTATCTTATAGCGATCTAGCCGCATTCCATGCGTAATATCAATTACTTCACCATCTACGCGAACCTTAACAAATCCTTGTTTTGCAATCTGTTCAAACATTTCACGGTAGTGCCCTTTTCGAGACCGAATGACCGGTGCCAAAATGGATATTTTTTGATTGTTAAAAGCTTCTAGAATCAGTGATTTGATNTGATCATCATNATAGCTGATCATTTTTTCATTNGTTTCATAACTGTAAGCATCGGCGCNCCTAGCAAATAAAAGCCGTAAAAAGTCGTAAATTTCNGTNATNGTACCCACAGTGGAACGCGGCGATTTGCTAGTGGTCTTTTGTTCGATTGCTATTACAGGNGAGAGGCCATCAATTTTATCNACATCTGGACGTTCTAATGNCCCAAGGAATTGTCTNGCATAAGCNGAAAAAGTTTCAATATACCGCCGTTGGCCTTCGGCATAAATGGTATCAAAGGCAAGTGAAGATTTTCCACTCCCTGATAACCCGGTAATGACCACCAATTGGTCTCTTGGAATTTTAACGTCGATATTCTTCAGATTATGAACCCGAGCCCCTTTAACTTCAATATAATTTTCAAATTCCTTCATGGCGTTAATTAAATTCACCAGCCCCGCTGCGGATTACAACTGGAGGCTCTTGGCAAGCATCAATGACTGTAGATGGAATGTTGCCCCCAAAGCCACTGTCAATTACAATATCTACTCGAGAACCCCAATCATCAAAAATAACATCTGGATCCGTTGTGTATTCAATGATGGCGTCTTCATCGTGAATAGAGGTGGTAAGGATGGGATTTCCAAGTTGTTTTACAATTTCCAAAACAACGGCGTGTTTAGGAATGCGAACCCCTACAGTTTTACGTTTTTTGAAAGGTCTGGGTAGTGCTTTATTACTAGGTAAAATAAAGGTATAAGGCCCTGGCAAATATTTTTTCAATATTTTGAATGTTGTACTGCTTAATTGTGCGGTATATGTACTGAGATCACTTAAATCATGGCAGATAAATGCCAGGTTAGCACGTTCCAGTTTTTCTCCTTTTAATTGAGCCAAATATTGCATAGCTTTAAGGTTTTTAACATCACAACCCAAGGCATAAACCGTATCGGTAGGGTAGATGACCAACCCACCATTTTTAAGTGAGTTAACCACTTTCTCAATGGCTCTTGGATGTGGATTTTGCCGGTATATTTTTATCAATTCAGCCATCTCAAGATATGATTTCAAGTTTCGCAAAACGCAATAATAACTTTTTGACTCCTACTGCTTTAAATTTAATTTCAGCTTTTGAATCTGCGCCTTTGCCTTCAATTTTAAGGACCTCTCCATTGCCAAATCGCTGGTGGTTAACAATATTGCCCACTATAAGTTTTGAATCAAATAGATTGGAATTTTTAGAAGATTCTGTTAGCTTTTTAAGATGTTTTGGATGCGGTATTTCCTTAGGTGGTCTTTTTAGCTTCGATTTTGTGTAGGAAGGTTTTTTGTAGCGAATTTGATGGGGTTCTACATCCCCAAAAATATCGGCGCTGAGCATTGGATTGAAACGTTTTTCTTCTTTTGGTGTGGTATTTTCTAAATAGTGGTCGTCAATTTCTTCAATAAAGCGACTGGGTTCTGCATCGATGAGTTTTCCCCAACGGTATCTCGATAGGGAATAGGTCAAGTACACTTGTTTTTCAGCTCTGGTGACCGCTACATAAAACAATCGCCTTTCTTCTTCAAGTTCGGCGCGCGTATTCATACTCATGGCACTTGGAAACAAATCTTCTTCTAGTCCTACAACATAGACATAGGGGAATTCCAAGCCTTTAGCCAAATGAATGGTCATTAAAGCCACCTTATCACTGTCATTTCCTCGTTCGTTATCTAAATCAGTTGCGAGCGCCACATCCTCCAAAAACTCCGACAAAGCCCCAGAAGAATCGGCAAGTTCTTGTTGTCCCTCTACAAAATCTTTAATCCCATTCAGTAATTCCTCTACATTTTCCATTCGGATAATGCCCTCAGGAGTGCCATCCTTTTTGTATTCATGTATCAACCCACTGACTCTGCAAACATGCTCGGTCAAGTCAAAGGCATTGGCCGTTTGGTTCATGACCTGAAAACTTTCAATCATCGTACAGAAATTAGACAATTTTGTTTTGGTGCCAGAATTAAGATTTATTTGAATGTTGTGAATATTTTTTAGAACTTCAAAAATAGAAATGTTTCCCGAATTGGCACTAACAATCAGCCTGTCTACAGTTGTTTGTCCAATGCCACGTCCAGGAAAGTTAATGATGCGTTTTAAAGCTTCTTCATCGGCTGGATTCACAATCAGTCTAAGGTAGGAGAGAACGTCTTTTATTTCCTTGCGTTGGTAAAATGAAAGCCCGCCATAAATTCTATAATCAATACCGCGTTTTCTCAGGGCATCTTCAATGGCTCTAGATTGCGCATTGGTTCTGTATAGCACTGCAAAATCACCATTTTTTGCCTGCTGATTCATTTTATTTTCAAAAATAGAACTGGCAACATAACGTCCCTCATCACCATCTGTTAACGATCTATTAACCACAACGCGATTGCCCTCTTCATTGGCGGTCCAAACTACTTTATCTAACTTGGTTTGATTTTTGTCTATGATGGAGTTAGCGGCATTGACAATGTTTTTGGTGGAGCGGTAATTTTGTTCTAAGCGGTATAACTTCACATCCTCATAGTCGCGTTGAAAATTTAAAATATTATTGATGTTGGCTCCTCGAAACGCATAAATACTTTGTGCATCATCGCCAACAACACAAATATTTTGAAACCGGTCGGCAAGGGCACGTACAATGAGGTATTGTGAGTGGTTGGTGTCTTGGTACTCGTCTACTAATATATATCGAAATCGCTGCTGGTATTTTGCCAATACATCTGGGAATCTTGTCAAAAGCTCATTTGTCTTGAGTAATAAATCGTCAAAATCCATGGCGCCCGCTTTGAAACAACGGTCGACATAGGCACTGTAGATGTCTCCAAGTTTGGGTCGTTTGGCCATGGTATCTGCCTCGATCAATTCAGGATTTTGAAAATAGGCTCTGACGGTAATGAGACTATTTTTATAGGATGAAATACGACTGTAAATTTGTTTGTATTTATAAACGTCTTTATCCAGATTCATTTCCTTGATTATAGAAGCAATGAGCCGTTGTGAATCTTGAGTATCGTAAATCGTAAAGTTTGAAGGATAGCCCAATCGATCCGCTTCAAAGCGCAGTATTTTAGCAAACACAGAGTGGAAGGTGCCCATCCATAAGTTTTTCGCTTCGTTTTCCCCAACAATTGCTGCAATTCGTGATTTCATCTCCCTTGCTGCTTTGTTGGTAAAAGTCAATGCTAAAATATTAAAAGGATCCACGTCTTGACTGATGAGGTAAGCAATTCTATAGGTCAAAACGCGGGTCTTTCCTGAGCCTGCACCTGCAATTACAATCATGGCGCCCTCTTTTTGCAGAGTGGGTGCCAATTGTGCCTCGTTAAGCTGGTCTAAATATGCCTTCAAATAAAGTGTTTTTTTGAATGTGTGAAATTAAGTAATGTAATTCGGTTTTATATGCAGTTTAACGAATAATTATAAACAATTATAAGAATGATTTATCGCCTATCTACTTCTTTATACATTGGAGGTACTTACAGTAATTAAAGAATTTTAAAACGATCTTTTTATCAGTGTGGTAAGTTCGCTTTAAAATCATTAATTTAGTAGGCAATAATTCAATACAAAAGTTATGGGTGATGAAATTTTAGGACTTCTCATTTACTGCATTCCAGCACTTGTTACAGGTGCGATTGCATTTTTATTTTTTAGAGAACATACAGACAACGAAAATAACCGCAGAAATTTCGTTTTAACCCAATCTTTACAAAAAGAGGTCATACCGGTGCGGTTACAAGCCTATGAACGACTGGCTTTATTCTTAGAGCGCATTGCAGCCCACCACCTTTTAAAGCGTGTGGATCCCATTGCAAATGAAACACAAGCCTATAAAGACTTGCTGATTTCAACTATTGAACAAGAGTATACACATAATTTATCGCAACAAATTTATGTTTCAGATCCTTGCTGGCGCATGATTTCAGCGGCAAAAAACAGTTGTATTCAAATTATATCAGGCTGTGATGATGAGACTGTTGAATCGGCCCAAGAGTTGCGCCCATTGCTGTTGAAAGCGCTTTCCAATTGTAAAGTTACACCAGAAATGGCATTGGTTTTTCTAAAGGAAGAAGTTTCAATATTTTTGAAATAATCTCATGGCCGATGCTGTCCTCCAAAAATCCATCGATTATCTAAAAGGCGTAGGGCCCAACCGCGCGTCTTTGCTGCGATCAGAATTGGGCATTCACACCTATCAAGATTTGTTGCATTTGTTTCCAAATCGTTATATCGATCGGACTCAATTTTACAATATCAATAGTTTACAGCACAACAATTCTGAAGTTCAAATTGTTGGTCAAATTACAGGCTTTAAAGAAATCCAACAGAAGCGTGGCAAGCGTCTGGTGGCCACTTTTAAAGATGAAACAGCTCAGATGGAATTGGTTTGGTTTCGCGGTCATAAATGGATTCGCGAAAACTTAAAAATAAACGCAACCTATGTTGTATTTGGTAAGGTCAATTGGTTCAACGGCAATTTCAGCATGCCACATCCAGACATGGAGTTAAAATCGGAATTTGATAAAGGATTAAGAACCGCCATTCAGCCGCTATATCCCTCCACCGAAACCTTGCGGGATCGTGGAATCTCCAATCGTGTCATATGTAAGTTGATGGAACAATTATTTCTTCAGTTTAATGGAAAATTTGAAGAATCGCTCTCAGAACCACTTCTGAATCAATATAAAATGATTTCTAAAAATGAAGCCCTTTTAAACATTCATTTCCCCAAAAATCAAAATCTATTGGCTAAGGCGCAATTCCGGCTAAAATTTGAAGAATTATTTTTTATTCAATTGCAGTTGATATATAAAAATTTAGTGCATAAAGCGAAGATTAAAGGATTTGTATTTGAAGCTGTGGGTGCCAATTTTAATACTTTTTACAGCAACCATTTGCCATTTAACTTGACTCGGGCTCAAAAACGCGTCATCAAAGAAATTCGTAGCGATATGGGCAGCAATGCACAAATGAACCGATTATTGCAAGGGGATGTAGGTTCCGGAAAAACCATTGTAGCTTTTATGGCGATGTTAATTGCCATTGACAATGGCTTTCAAGCGACAATGATGGCCCCAACAGAGATTTTAGCCATTCAACATTACACAGGGCTTAAAACACTTTGTGATGCCATTGGAATTCAGATGTCCTTACTAACGGGATCTTCTAAGACCGCTGAAAGAAAACAAATTCACAGCCAGCTTGAGGACGGAAGTTTGCATATTTTGGTGGGTACCCATGCAGTTTTGGAAGATAAGGTGAAATTTAAAAATTTAGGATTGGCTATCATTGATGAACAACATCGCTTTGGTGTAGCACAGCGCAGTAAGCTTTGGCGTAAAAACAACTCACCACCTCATATTTTGGTCATGACTGCAACTCCCATTCCAAGAACCTTGGCGATGTCTGTCTATGGTGATTTGGACATTTCAATCATTGATGAATTACCACCTGGAAGAAAACCCATTAAAACAGTTCATCGCTATGATAGCAACAGACTCAAGGTATTTCGGTTTATAAAAGATGAAATACAAAAAGGGAGACAGATTTACATTGTCTATCCACTAATAAATGAAAGTCAAAAATTAGATTTTAAAGATTTAATGGATGGTTATGAAAGTATTTCTAGAGAATTTCCAATGCCAACGTATCAAATATCCATTGTTCATGGACAGATGAAGGCTGCGGATAAGGATTATGAAATGCAGCGTTTTATTAAGGGAGAAACACAAATAATGGTGGCGACAACTGTTATTGAAGTTGGTGTAAATGTCCCTAATGCTTCTGTTATGGTTATTGAAAGTGCCGAGCGTTTTGGGCTCTCCCAATTACACCAATTGCGTGGTAGGGTAGGTCGTGGTGCGGAACAAAGCTATTGTATTTTGATGACAGGCTCCAAACTTGGCAACGATAGCAAAACTAGAATGGCGACCATGGTAACATCTGGAGATGGTTTTGAGATTGCAGAAGTGGATTTAAAACTTCGAGGACCAGGCGATTTAATGGGTACCCAACAAAGTGGTGTTTTAAGACTAAAAATTGCCAATATCATCCAAGATAAAGAACTTTTAGGAATTGCGCGAGAATCGGCTAAAAACATTTTAAAAGAAGATCCAAAATTGATTTCGCCAATGAACCGTCCCATTAATGCCACTTATGTGGCCATGGGAACTTATAAAAATATTTGGAATTATATCAGTTAAAATATTTAATGAATTTTTCATAGCGTTTCATTAAAGTCTTAAAAACGACTCTAAAATCGGCAATCTAAATTATGAATACTATTTTATTAATGTAGAATTGAAATCTTATATTTACACAAAATTTTTAAAATGACCCTAATTAAATCAATATCTGGAATTCGTGGTACTATTGGCGGCAGTGTAGGAGACAATTTAACTCCCATAGATGTGGTGAAATTTGCAGCGGCCTATGGGATGTGGATTAAGGAGCAACGCAACAAAAAAAATTACTCTGTAGTGATTGGAAGAGATGCAAGAATATCTGGAGAAATGATTCAAAATTTAGTTATAAACACGCTTATTGGAATGGGAATTGATGTGGTCAATTTAAATTTATCTACCACGCCAACTGTTGAAATTGCAGTGCCAATGGAACATGCAGACGGCGGTATTATTTTAACTGCCAGTCACAATCCAAAACAGTGGAATGCCCTAAAGTTGTTGGATGCAAATGGGGAGTTTTTAAACGCCAAACACAGCCAACGCGTTTTGGATTTAGCAACTTCTGAAAATATTGCTTTTTCAGAAGTTGATGCACTTGGGAAGATGACTGTAAATGCCGCTTATTTTGATTTGCATATTGATGCGGTTTTAGATTTATATTTCGTAAATGTTAAAGCCATACGAAATAGTCGATTTAAAGTGGTTGTAGACGGCGTTAATTCTACGGGCGGTATCGTTGTACCAATGTTATTAGAACGCTTAGGTGTAACGCCCATTAATTTGCATTGCAGGCCTGATGGCCATTTTCCACACAATCCTGAACCTTTAAAACAACATTTGACAGATTTATCTGAAAAAGTTTTGAGTACGGGTGCTGATTTCGGAATTGCCGTTGACCCCGATGTAGACCGTTTAGCTTTTATGGATGAAAAAGGGGAGCTTTTTGGAGAGGAATATACTTTGGTAGCTTGTGCCGATTATGTTTTGAGTCACACTAAGGGAAATACAGTGAGTAATTTGAGTTCAACAAGGGCTTTGCGTGATGTCACAGCCAAGCACGGTGGAACCTATAC
>NZDM01000007.1 GCA_002690085.1 Flavobacteriaceae bacterium | reverse complement strand
CATCCATATATTTGCTACTACAATATCTACAAACACCATACCTCCGTAAAGCTTAGGGTTGTATCCGTAAATTTCTAACATTGCTGTTTGATTGGCACCGCCACCAATCCAACTTCCTGCCAGTGTTGATAAGCCTCTCCAAACCGCATCAGGACCAATACCTCCAACGGTCTCTGGAGAAACAGTGGCAATGAGTAAGATTGCGATCGGCCCTCCAATGACAATGCCCAATGTACCGTTGAAAAACATTATAAGGGCTTTCCAACCCAAGTTAAATACCGCATTAAGATCAATGCTTAAAGTCATAAGCACCAAGGCTGCTGGTAATAAATAACGGCTTGCGACATAATACAATTGACTGCTTTCAGCCACCAAAGTCCCAGAAGCTGTAATGCGTTCCCAATCAGGCGCAATCCAGCCCAAAGTCGTAAAAACAGCGGGCAGCATATAAGCCATAAAAAGACCAGGAACCACTTTGTAAAACTTAAACCAAAAACCTGATGTTTTTGATTCTGTATAAAAAATGAAAGCAATGGCTATCATGAGTAATCCAAAGACAATGGAATCATTTGTGAGAAGTGGAGAAGTATCGAACATAAAATCTTAATTTTTTGGACCGTGAATTTGCTTAGGCTATGTAAATATAATAATTAAAGTAGCAGCCAGTAACAAACACTTTCTACTATATAAAGTAGTGGGTAATGGTTTTATAATCAATTTGTAGGCTTTCTTAAAATCAAAAATGCATTTTAATCAACAAAAAAATAAAAATTAATTTCTGGCACGGTACTTGTTTAATAAAATATATATTATTTAATTTTTGTTAGTAATATATTTTGGTTGGTTAGTGGTTAAAGCATCATTCTAATGATGCTTTTTCCTTTTTTATAAGGGTCCTACCAACAGCTAAGTTTCAAAAAGCAATTAAATGTTCATCAATAGTACCTAGTTTTATTTTATTATTCGAAATGTTAGGTTGATGCGCTCCCCAATTTTTTTTTTAGTTTTAGGTATTTGGTGCAGCCAGTGGTGTTGGGTGCTACCCCGCATTATCAACAAACTTCCATTTGCTAATTTTAGTTTTAATTTATGGGATTTATCTTGGCGGTGCTTCATGTGAAAAAGCCTATCAGCTCCAAAACTAACTGACGCAATGACTGGATCTTTACCCAATTCTTTTTCATTGTCGGCATGCCAACCATTGCTGTCTTGACCATCCCGATATAAGTTGAGCAAACAGCTTGTAAAACCTAAAAGTGCACATTTTTCAACCTTAGATTTTATTTCCAATAATTCAGTTGAAAATTTTGTTGGGTGCAATGTGAGGTTTGAATAGCGGTAAGGCTTGTCGTTATTTGCATAAAGTGCGGTGAGCCTGGGTTGTGCATATGTTTTTCCAAAAATTTTAATATCGTCTTGTTGCCACTTAATATCATTTCTTAAGACTTCAAAGTAGTGGTCGGCTTCTTTGTTGTCAAAAAAACAAGGATCGTAAAAAATACTTCCGTCTTTTAATGGAATGTTTACAGGTTTTGTTGATTCAAAAAGCATCTGATATATTTTAATCCAATTTAGAGTAAGTTTCCAATTATTACAAAAAAAATCATTTTTTAACTCAGATAAAACTTATAAAAAAGGCGGTTCTTAATGAACCGCCTTTTTTAAAATTTAGAATTCTGTTATTTAATGATCTCATAACTTCGTTTGATGAAGTTTGTAAGTGCTTCTCCTTTGAGAAGTCCTTGTGAGAGTTGTGCTAAATCTAGACTTTGATTGATCAATCGCTCTCTTTTTTTAGCTGTTTTAGTATTTAGAATTTGGTTTACCAATTCCGAATTGGTATTGACAACCAAGTTGTACATTTCAGGCATATTGCCCATTCCAAACATACCACCACCGCCGCCAGTTTGCTGCATTTCTTTCATGCGACGCAAGAATTCAGGTTGGGTAATCATGAATGGCGCAGCATTGCTGTCCATGGCTTCTAATTGTACTGTGAATTTTTCCGCTGGAATCACCTCTTTTAACTGGGTGTCTAAAGTTGTTTTTTCATCTTCAGTTAATTTAGAAATGTTGTTTTCTTCTTTTGGAATGAGTTTGTCCAAATGATCGGCATCCACTCGACTGAAAGAAATTTTTTCTTTACTGCCTTCCAACTTTTGAATCAAGTGAGAAACAATTGGTGAGTCTAGCAATAAGACCTCATAGCCCTTGGCTTTGGCAGCCTCAATATAACTGTGCTGTTCTTCCGCGTTCGAAGCGTATAAAATTACCAATTTATCATCCTTATCCGTTTGTTTGGCCTTGATCTTATTATACAATTCGTCATAGGTATAATAATTGCCATCTACAGTTGGGAATAGGTTAAATGCCTCTGCTTTTTCAAAGAATTTTTCTTCTGAAAGCATCCCATATTCAATCACTATTTTAATGTCGTTCCATTTAGCCTCAAAATCTTCTCGGTTCTCCTTAAATAATGACTTCAGTTTATCGGCTACCTTTTTAGTGATGTATGATGAAATCTTTTTCACCGCACCATCTGCTTGTAAATAGGAACGCGATACATTTAAAGGAATGTCCGGAGAATCAATTACACCTCGGAGCATGGTCAGAAATTCTGGCACTATACCTTCCACATTATCTGTTACAAATACCTGATTTTGATACAATTGAATGCGATCCTTTTGGATATTCATATCGTTAGATAACTTTGGAAAATATAGAATCCCAGTCAAATTAAACGGATAATCAACATTCAAATGAATATTAAAAAGGGGTTCTTCAAATTGCATCGGATACAATTCCCTGTAAAACCCTTTGTAATCTTCGTCTTTGAGTTCCGATGGTGTTTTGGTCCATGCAGGGTTTGAATTGTTGATGATGTTATCAACAGTAATCTTGCGCTGTGGCTCCGTGGTGTCTTTTCCGTCTTTATCGGTTGTAGTTTCAGGAGTGTGATCAGGGTCATTGATTTCCTTGGTCCCAAATTTAATCGGAATCGGCATGAACTTGTTGTACTTGTTCAATAATTCAGTAATGCGACTGTCCTCTAAAAACTCTGTAGAATCCTCGGCGATGTGTAAAATAATTTCTGTACCGCGCTCTTTTTTATCACTTTTTTCAAGACTGTATTCAGGGCTGCCATCACAAATCCAATGTGCTGCATCGGCCTCTTTGTAAGATTTGGTAATGATTTCAACTTTTTCAGCTACCATAAAGGCGGAATAAAACCCAAGTCCAAAATGCCCTATAATACCAGCATCCTCGACTTTATCTTTGTATTTATCCAAAAATTCTTCAGCACCTGAAAAAGCGACTTCATTGATGTATTTTTGAACTTCCTCTGATGTCATGCCAATCCCTTGGTCAATGAGGTGTAATTTTTTGGCTTTTTTGTCAATTTTTACTTCAATTTTTGGCGTGCCATAATCTACTTTAGCTTCTCCTATATTGGATAAATGTTTCAGTTTTAAAGTAGCGTCTGTGGCATTGCTTATCAGCTCTCGTAAAAAGATTTCATGGTCACTGTAAAGAAATTTTTTAATCAGTGGAAAAATATTCTCTACAGAAACATTGATGGTTCCTTTACTCATAATTTTGTTTTTTTTTATAGATTAATTTGAAACATTTTGTTCAAAAAGAGTACCAATTTGATAAATATGACAAACTGACACTTTATAAAGTTTATATTTGTCTAACAATTCGAATAATTAATTTATGTACAATTCAAGAATTATCGGTATGGGGCACTACGTCCCCGAAAATATTGTTACCAATGACGATTTGTCCAAATTGATGGATACAAATGACCAGTGGATTCAAGAGCGCACTGGAATTCATGAAAGACGTTGGGCTGTTAAAGGCGATGGTAACAGTACTTTTAGTATGGGCTTAAAGGCCGCCGAAAAAGCTATTAAAAATGCAAAAATTGATAAAGATGACATAGATTTTATTGTCTTTGCAACCCTTAGTCCAGACTATTATTTTCCAGGTCCTGGTGTTCAAGTCCAAGAAGCCCTCGGCATTGATACCATTGGCGCCTTGGATGTACGAAACCAATGTTCCGGTTTTGTTTACGGGCTCTCTGTTGCGGATCAGTTTATTAAAACTGGGATGTACAAAAATATATTGGTGATTGGAAGCGAGTTGCAGTCTCAAGGCATCGATATTTCTAATAGAGGCCGGAGTATTTCGGTTATTTTTGGAGATGGCGCAGGAGCGGCAATTCTCAGTAGAGAAGACGATTCAAACAAAGGAATTTTATCCTCGCATTTACATTCTGAAGGGGCGTATGCCCTAGAGCTTGCAGCTGAAGCGCCTGGAATGGGAAAACGCTGGGTTACAGACATCATTGCTGAAAACAATCCCGATGATATGAGTTACAGGCCCTACATGAATGGACAGTTTGTTTTTAAAAATGCCATCAGACGTTTTAGCGAAGTGATTCATCAAGGATTGGAAGCCAATAATTTACAAGTTTCAGACATTGATATGTTGGTACCCCATCAAGCCAATCTGCGAATTTCTCAATACATTCAAAAAAAGTTTAAACTCTCAGACGATCAAGTTTTTAATAACATTCAACATTACGGAAACACCACGGCTGCCTCCATACCTATTGCATTGAGCGAAGCTTGTGAACAAGGGAAGATTAAGTCTGGGGATACTGTTGTATTGGCTGCGTTTGGCAGTGGGTTTACATGGGGGAGTGTTATTATCAAATGGTAGAAGACTTTAAAACATTGGTCTTAGGCACCTCATTAAATCCTAATCGTTACTCCAATAAAGCGGTTTTGATGTTAAACAATGCAGGTATTCCAGTGGTGGCTTTTGGTCTTAAAAAGGGATCTGTTTCAGCTGTTAAAATTGATACGGCTTTAAAACCTTATAAAAATATTCATACCGTCACGCTTTATTTAAATCCAAAACACCAAGAGGCCTATTATGATTATATCATCCAATTGAAGCCAAAACGTGTTATTTTTAATCCAGGTACTGAAAACCCCATTTTCTACAGACTTTTAAGAGAAGCCAATGTGTCTTATGAAATCGCCTGTACCTTGGTATTACTTTCTACGAATCAATACCAATCCTAAAAAGGTGAGCAATCCATTGAGCGGAAGAAGTTCATAACCAATTACATATCCACCAAGGAATTCAGTAGGAGTTTCTCCCAATGTATAAGACAATGCAACGGATGCCAGAGCGACACACCAAACCCACTGGTCTTTAACTTTGTAGTTGGTGAAAATCCCAAAGGCAAAAAGGCCTAAAAGCGGCCCATAGGTATAGCCTGCAACTGTAAGTAAGCTGTCAATAACATTTGAATTTAAAAGATACTTAAAAGCAATGATCACCAAAATCAATAAAATACTCATGCCAATATGTGTTTTTTTTCTGATGTATTTTTTTTCAGACTCAGAATGGTCTTTCAAATCTAAAATATCGACACAAAACGAGGTTGTAAGAGAAGTCAATGCACTGTCTGCACTGCTGTAGGCGGCGGCAATTAACCCCAGTATAAAAACAGAACCCAATGCCAGACCTAAGCCCGATTTGAGTGCTATTTCAGGAAATAATAAATCTGTTTTAGGATTGCCATCAAGCAATGGAAGTTTTACTCCAAAGCGTTCGGCATAGATAAATAACAGTGCACCCAATAATAAGAATAAAAAGGTGACAAGGGTTAATACGAGGCTGAACCACAGCATGTTTTTCTGAGCATCTTTTAGTGTTTTACAGGTTAAATTTTTTTGCATCATGTCCTGATCAAGCCCCGTCATGCATATCGTGATAAACATGCCCCCAAAAAATGATTTTAAAAAATGATCTTTGTCTAAAATACTTTCTGTTTGAAAAACAGTACTATATTGTTTTAATTCATCAGAATTTAAAAATTTAGCAAAACTCCAGTCCAATGCATCCGTTATCATATAAATTGAAAGTATAACAGCACAGACCATAAAAAGGGTTTGCAAGGTATCTGTCCATACAATGGTTTTTATGCCGCCTTTATTGGTGTATACCCAAATCAAAACAATGGATAAGACCACAGTCATTTCAAAAGGGATGCCCCATTGTTCAAACACGAATTGTTGCAATACAATGGCCATGAGATACATTCTAAAGGCAGCGCCTAACACTCGAGACACAAAAAAGAAAAAGGCTCCAGTTTTATGACTTACCTTTCCAAAACGTTGTTGTAAGTATTCATAAATTGAAGTCAAGTTTAATCTATAGTATATTGGCAAAAGTAAAAACGCCACGACCACATAACCGGCAATATAGCCCAAGCAGACTTGGAAATAACTAAATTCAGAGGCTTCTACCCATCCTGGGACGGAAATAAATGTAACCCCTGAAAGCGAGGCCCCAATCATCCCGAATGCGACCAGATACCATGGGGATTGTTTACCGGCCTTAAAAAAATCGGCATTGCTGTCATTTTTTCCAGTAATTCTTGCGATTATAACTAGAAAAACAAAATAAATTAAAGTGAGCAGTAGAATGTGTTGTCCTTTCAACTTAATAAATTTATATTTGTAAGGCTTAACAATTCCATTTAAGACCTACATCAAATGTATAATTTTCTATGGCAACCTGACAGTTTCCTTAGGGTTTTTTTAGAATTTTTCATTTGTTAAAAAGGAAACAGATTTTTTAAAATTATAACAACGAAGCCAACGATGGAATTCTCTTCGAAATTATTACAAAATGCTGTCAGTGAAGTTGCTCAGCTGCCAGGGATAGGCCGCCGCACTGCTTTGCGTCTTGTATTGCATTTGATGCGACAGCCACAAGCCCAAACAAATCAACTTTCCAACGCTTTAACAGAAATGCGTGAGCAAATTAATTTTTGCAATTCATGTCATAATATTTCTGACAAAGATATATGTGAAATTTGCGCAAACCCCAATAGAAACCAAAGTACCATTTGTGTCGTTGAAGACATTCGCGATGTTTTGGCCATTGAAAGTACGGCCAGTTTTAAGGGCATTTACCATGTTTTGGGTGGTAAAATATCTCCCATGGATGGAATTGGCCCAAATGATTTAAACATCCAAAGTTTGGTTAAAAAAGTAGAATCAGGAACTATTAAGGAAATCATTTTTGCATTGAGTTCTACCATGGAAGGCGATACCACCAACTTTTATATTTACAAGCAAATTCAAGATACAGGTATAACAATGTCTACCATCGCCCGTGGTATTTCAGTAGGAGATGAATTAGAATATGCAGATGAGGTCACTTTGGGAAGAAGCATTACCAACAGAGTGCCTTTCGAGATTTCCTTTAAATCCTAGTTATTTTGAAAATATCTGTCGTCATTCTCAATTACAATGTTCGCTTTTTTTTAGAGCTGTGCTTGCAAAGTGTCCAAGCCTCTTTAAAAGGTATTTCTTCCGAAATCATCGTTATTGATAACAACTCCTCTGATGACAGTTGTACCATGGTGAAATCGTTATTTCCAGAAGTTAAACTTATTGAGAACAATGAAAACATTGGGTTTTCAAAGGGCAATAATTTGGCTGCTGGTTTGGCCAAAGGTGAGTATTTATGCATTTTAAATCCAGATACGGTTGTTGCAGAAGATACTTTTCAAAAAATCTTAAAGTTTTCAGATACCAAAACCAATTTAGGGATTGTAGGTTGCCGTTTTATGGATGGTTCCGGTAAATTTCTACCAGAATGCAAGCGCAATATTCCTAAACTTTCTTCGGCTCTAGGTAAACTTTTGGGAAATGGAAAATCTTATTATGCGACTGCGGTGGATCAAAATTCAATTGCTGAAGTTGCTGTTTTAACGGGTGCTTTTATGCTCATGCGACGAGAACTTTTTACAGCCCTGAATGGTTTTGATGAGGATTTTTTCATGTACGGAGAGGACATTGATCTCTGCTATAGAGCATTAAAAATGAACAGAAATAATTATTATTATGGGGCATCGACTCTGCTGCATTTCAAAGGAGAAAGTTCTCCAAAAAACAAAATTTATTATAGAAGATTTTACAAGGCCATGCAGCTATTCCATAGCAAGCATTTTGAATCTAACTTTTTAATGCGATGGGCTGTCAATACAGCGACAAAAATGGCACCCTATTTCATGTCAAGCCCTCCAATTCTTCTGGCGAATCGCAAAGAAATCGCCTTTCTAAATCCGCATTCTGATGAAGCATTGGTTAATTTAAAAAACGCGAGAATTATAAAATCTTTAGAAATGCTCACACCAGGCGTTTCCTATGATTTGGTTTTGGATGCGAATGTTGAAACTTTTAAAGCCATTTTAAGTAAAATTTCGACGACTTCATTCCCTCGAAATTCTTTTAAGATATGGCCAAAAAACAGCCAATATTGTGTGGGAAGTGATGTTTCTAACCAAAGGGGAGAGGTGGTTCTTTTCAATGAATTTTTATCTTGAACATCCCTATAAATAATTGATTATATCCGTAATTTTAGTTAGTTTTGCATTGCGAATTACTCCCATTATAAACACCAACTATGGCAAAATTTGAGCTCAAACTTCCCAAAATGGGAGAGAGCGTTGCGGAAGCGACGATTAACACATGGTTAAAAGACATTGGAGACCGGATAGAAGTTGATGAGTCTGTTGTGGAAATTTCAACAGATAAAGTCGACAGTGATGTCCCTAGTGAGGTGAGTGGTATTCTCATAGAAAAGATGTTTGATGCCGATGCGGTGGTAGAAGTGGGTCAAACCTTTGCCATCATTGAAACTGATGCCGATGTTCGCGAACCTTCCTTGGAGGTTAGCGTTGAAAAAGAGGATAAAAGCGCTGTTAAACCTAGCAATAATCAATCCTCAGACGAAATTGATGCACTCGAAGCAACGGTATCTGCTGCAAAATCTTTTGTGGCGTCTGTCAGCTCTAATAGCAATCGATTTTATTCACCTTTGGTGAAAAATATTGCTAAAAAAGAAGGTATTTCTCAAGCCGAATTGGATCAAATTTCAGGAAGTGGCAAAGATGGCCGTGTGACCAAAACGGATATTTTAGATTATTTGGACAACAGACAAAATACGCAGCCTACCTCCAATGATAATAAGCCTGCAGTCGCGAATCCAATTGTTTCTACACCATCAAATTTTATAAATATCGAAGCCACTTCAATGCAGTCAGAAACGGCTCAATCCAACAGTTCTTCAGATGAAATTATTGAGATGACTCGTATGGGCAAACTCGTGGCTAAACACATGATGAATTCTGTTCAGACTTCGGCACACGTTCAGTCTTTTATAGAAGTGGACGTGACTAAAGTTTGGAATTGGCGCAATAAAATAAAGGCGAAATTTCAAGAAAGTTATGGGATGAAAATCACATTTACGCCTATTTTTATGGAAGCAGTCGCTAAAGCACTGACCCTACATCCCATGCTGAATATTTCTGTAGACGGCGATCACATTATAAAACACAAATCCATAAATCTTGGGATGGCAACAGCATTGGCCGATGGCAATTTGATCGTTCCCGTTATCAAACAAGCGGACCAGCTGAATTTGATGGGATTGACCAAACGTGTCAATGATTTGGCAGTCCGTGCAAGAAACAATCAACTCAATCCAGACGACGTTCAAGACGGCACTTACACTGTGACCAATGTGGGTGGGTTTGGAAGCATTATGGGCACTCCTATTATCAACCAACCACAAGTTGGAATTTTAGCCTTAGGGAACATTCGAAAAGTACCATCAGTAATTGAGACAGAAGCGGGTGACTTTATAGGCATTCGTCAAAAAATGTTTTTATCGCATTCCTACGACCACAGAGTGGTCAATGGGGCGTTAGGCGGTCAATTTATCAAAACCGTCAAGGAACTTTTAGAATCTTGGGACGAAAACAGACCAATATAAACAGATGCAATTAAATTTAAAAAAACCAATTTGTTTCTTCGACTTAGAAACAACCGGCGTCAGCATTACTTCTGATAGAATTGTTGAAATTTCTATTTTAAAAGTTTTCCCCAACGGAAAAGAAGAAAAAAAAACATGGTTGGTCAATCCAGAAATGCCCATTCCAGCGGAATCTGCAGCCATTCATGGTATTTCAAATGAAAAAGTTGCAGATGCCCCAACCTTTAAAATGCTGGCCAAGGAGGTCAATTCCTGGATTGTAGATGCCGATTTAGGGGGCTTTAATTCCAACCGTTTTGACATTCCAATTTTAGCTGAAGAAATGCTTCGTGCTGGCCTTGATTTTGATATGAAAAACAGACAATCTGTAGATGTTCAGACCATTTTTCACAAAATGGAACAGCGCACTTTGACGGCCGCATATAAGTTTTATTGTGATAAAAATTTAGAAAATGCCCACAGTGCTGAAGCTGATACCATTGCCACTTATGAAGTTTTAAAAGCGCAATTAGACCGATACGATGCGCTTGAGAATGATACCAAGTTCTTGGCACAATTTAGTACCCGACAAAAGTTTGCGGATTTTGCAGGTTTTATACGTTTTGATGAAGACGGTGACGAATGTTTTTCATTTGGAAAACACAAAGGGAAAAAGGTAACAGAAGTTTTACAAAAAGAACCTGGTTATTTTGGTTGGTTGTTAGATGCTGATTTCCCACTGTTCACAAAAAAGGTTTTAACGGCCATTAAATTACGGGCTTTTAATCAGAAATTACTTTAAATGAAACTGATTTGTATTGGCCGTAATTACAGTAATCACATTGCAGAGCTTCAAAACGAAACCCCTGATGCCCCAATTGTTTTTTTAAAACCGGACACCTCCATACTTTTAAAGAAACAGCCCTTTTTTATTCCTGATTTTTCAGATAATGTTCAATACGAACTTGAAATTCTTGTAAAAATTAACAGAGTTGGGAAGTACATCGCTCCCGAATTTGCCCACAAATATTACGATCATATTGGTTTAGGAATTGATTTTACTGCTAGAGATTTACAAGAAGATTTAAAGGAAAAGGGATTACCTTGGGAAAAAGCCAAATCTTTTGACGGTTCAGCAGTCATTGGCAAATGGGTTTCAAAATCAAAATTTAAAGATTTAAACAATATAGCATTTCATCTCAAAAAGAACGATGCTATTGTACAGACTGGAAATACCAAACAAATGCTTTGGAATATCGATGCCATCATTGCGCATGTGTCCCAATTTTTTACCCTTAAAATTGGAGATGTTATCTTTACAGGAACGCCATTGGGTGTTGGTGCAGTCGCTACTGGTGATATTTTAACCGGATTCATAGAAAACGATGAATTCTTCTCCATAAAAGTCAAGTAAATGAAGGCTGAAATTATTACCATTGGAGACGAAATATTAATTGGGCAAATTGTAGACACCAACTCAACCTTCATTGCCAAAGCCTTAAATAAAATTGGTATTTCCATCCATCAAATAACTTCTGTTCAAGATGAGAAATCACATATTTTAGATGCTTTAAATAGGGCACAGGCCAATTCTGATTTGGTGCTTTTAACAGGGGGGTTAGGCCCCACAAAAGACGACATAACCAAAACTACATTTGTTGAGTTTTTTCAAGACCAACTTGTTTCAGATTCTGCCGTACTGGCGCATATCAAAGACATTTGGAAAAAATACATCAAGCAACCGCTTTTGCAGGTTAATTTGGATCAAGCTTTAGTACCTTCTAAAGCTACAGTTCTCATGAACGCATCAGGGACTGCACCAGGAATGTGGATGGAAAAAGAGGGCACTGTTTTTATAGCACTTCCAGGGGTACCGTTTGAGATGAAAGCCCTGCTTCAAAACGAAGTACTCCCACGACTTTCAGAGGCCTTTGAATTGCCTTTTATTTTACATAAAACGCTTTTGACCTATGGCGTAGGGGAGAGCATCATCGCCGATCGCATATCAGATTGGGAAACCAATCTCCCTAGTACAATTAAATTGGCCTATTTGCCAAATCTTGGGCGCGTGCGATTGCGATTGTCTTCGAAAGGATTTGACAAAGAATTGGTTGAAAAATCAATGGCTGAAGAAATCCAAACACTCATTCCGCAAATATCTGATGTTTTTGTAGGTTTTGAAGAAGACAATTCCATAGAACAAATAATTGGAAATCAGTTGGTTAACATCGATAAAACCCTTGCGGTCGCAGAAAGTTGTACAGGAGGAAAAATCGCCGCTCAATTTACAAATCACCCTGGAGCCTCCAAGTATTTCAAAGGTGGGGTCGTTGCTTATGATACTCAAATTAAAACAGCGGTATTGGGCGTTGACAAGACACTCATTGACAATCATTCTGTGGTGAGTCTAGAAGTCGCAAAAGCCATGGCTTCAGGCGTTCAGAAATTGTTCAACTCAGATTATGCCATTGCCACCACTGGAAATGCAGGTCCTTCAAAAGGCGATTCTGATGCGGAGATTGGAACAGTTTATATTGCGATTGCAACGCCCAATCAAGTTTATGCTCAAGAATACACTTTAGGAAACCAGCGGCACCGCATCATGATCAAAACTTTAAATATGGCACTCACCTTGATTCAAAAAGAAATTTTTAAAAATTGAGTAAACAAAATTTGTGAACTTACGAAGATTTCGTATTTTCGCACCTCGTTTTGAAACAACAAAACTTTAAAAAATAAAGATCATGTCTAGAATATGTGAACTTACTGGGAAGAAATCAATGGTTGGGAACAATGTTTCTAAGTCTTTGAACAGAACCAAGCGTAAATTTAACGCCAATCTTTTGAAAAAACGTTTCTATATCCCTGAAGAAGACAAGTGGGTTACTTTAAAAGTATCTGCTGCTGCATTGAAAACAATCAATAAAATTGGTATATCTGCAGCCATCAAAGAAGCAAAATCAAAAGGGTTTTTAAAATAATCCATTAAAGTCTAAACGATTATGGCAAAGAAAGGAAACAGAATTCAAGTGATTTTAGAATGTACAGAGCACAAAGCTTCTGGTCAACCAGGAACTTCGAGATACATTACAACAAAAAATAAAAAGAATACACCAGACCGCATGGAGATTAAAAAATTTAATCCCATTTTAAAGCGTATGACGGTACACAAAGAAATTAAATAATTTGAATCATGGCAAAGAAATCAGTTGCAACATTACAAACAGGCTCTAAGCGCCTTACAAAAGCCATTAAAATGGTAAAGTCTCCAAAAACTGGGGCCTATATCTTTGTGGAATCTATCATGTCTCCAGAAAGAGTCAATGACTTCTTAAACAAGAAGTAAAATACCATAAACATTATACTTAAAAGCTGCTTTTATCCAAAGCGGCTTTTTATTTTTAGTAACTTGCAAAACAGCTAATTATTCCATAACTATAGTTCTCATGAGTTTTTTTAAAAAGATATTTTCATCCGAAAAAAAGGCAACCCTCGACAAAGGGTTGGAAAAATCTAAATCCAGTTTTTTTGAAAAACTAGGAAAAGCAGTTGCCGGAAAATCTAAAGTTGACGATAGTGTTTTAGATAATCTTGAAGAAGTATTGGTTACTAGCGATGTAGGTGTTGAAACAACGCTCAAGATCATCGATCGCATTGAAGCGCGAGTTGCCAAGGATAAATATTTAGGCATAGAGGAATTAAATCTTATTTTGAGAGAAGAAATTGCGGGTTTACTCTCCGAAATAAATTCAGGCAACGATTCNGAATTTTNTTTAGCCTCCANCCACAAGCCCTATGTTATCATGGTTGTTGGGGTCAATGGCGNTGGAAAAACAACGACCATTGGAAAGTTGGCACACCAATTTAAAAAACAAGGTCATAAAGTGGTTTTGGGTGCTGCTGATACCTTTAGAGCGGCCGCCATTGACCAACTGCAAGTTTGGGCTGAGCGTGTGGAGGTTCCAATTGTAAAACAGAATATGGGCAGTGATCCTGCCTCTGTTGCATTTGATACTCTAGAAAGTGCTGTCAGCAACCAAGCTGATGTTGTTATTATTGACACCGCAGGCCGTTTACACAACAAAGTCAACCTAATGAATGAGTTGACAAAAATCAAGCGTGTGATGCACAAAGTAGTGCCCAATGCGCCGCACGAAATTTTATTGGTATTAGATGGGTCTACTGGTCAAAATGCATTTGAACAAGCCAAACAATTTACAGCAGCTACTGAAGTAAATGCTTTGGCAGTCACCAAATTAGACGGTACCGCCAAAGGTGGGGTAGTGATTGGTATCAGTGATCAATTTCAAGTCCCTGTTAAGTACATTGGCGTTGGTGAGGGGATTGAGGACCTCCAAGTTTTTAATAAAATGGAATTCATAGATTCTTTTTTTAAAAAATAGTGCCACAAAAGAATTATTTCTGCTCAAGCCTATTCACTCACGGTTCAATCAAAATGATCAGCTTTAATTAAATTTGGATTTATTAAAGTATCTTTACCAACCACAAAAAAAGGAGGATGGCTACATCAAAAGTTCCATATATAAACACCCAAACGCTTTCTAAACTTTTACAGTCGTTTATTGAAGGCGATCCTGTATTGAAATCTTTTTATGGGCGGGCCCCAAAGCTTCAAAATTTTGAAGCTCAAATGACCGCCAAAGCTGCTCAATTATCAATTGAACAACGTCAGATTTTATCCAATCGTTTGACAGCGCAATACAAAAGTCTTGATTTAAGTCCAATGACAAAATCTCAGATAGACGCTTTAAAGGCCCCAACAACCTTTACAGTCACCACAGGTCATCAACTCAATTTAATGGGAGGACCTCTGTACTTTTTGTATAAAATTATATCCGTTGTTAATTTGGCAAAAAATCTTCAAGATAAATACCCAGACAACAGCTTTATTCCTGTTTTTTGGATGGCGTCAGAAGACCACGATTTCAAAGAAATCAATCATTTTCATATGGCTGATAATCGTCTCGAATGGGCTTTAGATTCCGTAGGGCCAGTAGGGCGTTTGTCTACAAAAGGCTTGGATTTTATTTTTGATGAATTTTCCAAATATACTGGCGATAGTGCAGCGTCTGATCACCTGAAAAAGATATTTAAAGCGGCTTATATGTCTCAGAAAAACTTAGCAGATGCCACTAGAAGCTTAGTGCATCAATTGTTTGGTGAAGATGGGGTTCTTGTGGTTGACGGTGATGATACAGCACTCAAGCGCCTATTTGTACCACAACTCAAAGACGAGTTCACTAAGTCTCTTTTATTTGATTCTGTATCTAAAACAAATACTGCTCTAAAGTCCATAGATCGTAGTTTTAAAATCCAAGCGAATCCCCGTCAGGTCAACCTTTTTTATGTTTTAGATGATTTGCGGGAACGGATTGTACAAGAAAACGGTAATTTTCGTGTTTCAGCTACTGAGTTATCATTTGATTTAGAGTCAATTTATAAAGAAATTGAACAGCACCCTGAACGCTTTTCACCCAATGTATTGATGCGACCGTTGTATCAAGAAACCATTTTACCCAATTTAAGTTATACTGGTGGGGGGGGCGAATTGGCCTATTGGCTGCAATTAAAGTCCTATTTTGAGGCCTCTAAAATTGAATTCCCAATTCTAATGCATCGAAATTCAGCTTTGGTCATGACGAAGGAACAATCAAAAGATTTGGAAGATTTAGGCTTGTCTACTGCCGATTTATTTTTACCAAACGATGCCTTAACCGCTAAAGTGATAAAGTTTCACAGCCAACAGCCCCTTGATTTTAGTCCCCTAAAAAACCATTTAAAAAAGCAATTTGAAAGTCTTTATAAAATGGCAAAGCAAACAGATGCTTCATTTTTAGGTGCTGTGGCTGCTCAAGAAAAAAAACAAATTAAAGGTCTTTCTAATTTAGAAAAAAGATTTTTTAAAGCCGAAAAAAGACTGCATGCTGCTCAAATTGAAAAGGTACTGGGTTTGAAAGCGGCTTTATTTCCTGAAAATAAATTACAAGAGCGTCACTCCAATTTCTCAAGTTATTATGCCCATTTGGGTCATGATTTCATAGAATTATTAAAATCTGAGTTCGACCCTTTTCAAAAGAATTTCTATATTTTTTCTTTATAAATTTTTATAAAAAATTTATTTAGAATTTATAGATAAACAGTACTTTTGATTATGCAACATGACAAGGTATTAATTCTCGATTTTGGATCTCAATACACCCAGCTCATCGCACGTCGTGTGAGGGAGTTGAATATATACTGCGAAATCCATCCTTACAATAAAATTCCAGCTCAAATTAATAGTTATAAAGCTGTTGTGCTTTCGGGCAGTCCACAATCCGTACGTGGCGATGATGCGCTGCACCCCGATTTATCTAAAATCAGAACTAAAAAACCATTATTGGCCGTTTGTTATGGGGCCCAATATTTAGCCCATTTCTCAGGTGGAAATGTAGCGCCCTCAAACACTCGGGAGTATGGACGGGCCAATTTATCATTTATTGACAACCAAGACTTGTTTTTTAAAGGCGTGTCTAAGGGCAGTCAAGTTTGGATGAGCCACAGTGATACCATTAAAACTTTACCTACCAATGGGGTCTTGTTGGCCAGTACCCATGATGTGGAAAATGCGGCTTATAAAATTGAGGGGGAGTCTACTTATGCAATTCAATTTCACCCTGAGGTGTATCATTCTACGGATGGTAAGCAAATCCTTGAAAACTTTTTGGTGTCCATTGCTGGACTCAAACAAGATTGGACTCCAGACTCCTTTGTGGAAGAAACAGTAGCCAATTTAAAATCTCAACTCACCAATGATAAAGTCGTTTTAGGGCTTTCTGGTGGTGTAGATTCTACGGTTGCCGCCATTTTATTAAATAAAGCCATTGGGAAAAATTTGTATTGCATATTTGTCAATAATGGGTTGTTGCGCAAGGACGAATTTAACAGTGTATTGAAACAATATGAAGGCATGGGCCTTAATGTCAAAGGCGTGGATGCTTCCGATCGTTTTTTAAATGCTTTGGCAGGTATTGACGATCCAGAAAAAAAGCGAAAGGCCATTGGGCGTGTTTTTATCGAAGTTTTTGATGATGAAGCACAGCTGATAAAAGATGTGAAGTGGTTGGCGCAAGGTACCATCTATCCAGATGTGATTGAAAGTGTTTCGGCTACTGGCGGCCCCAGTGCAACCATAAAAAGCCATCACAATGTCGGTGGTTTACCGGATTTTATGAAATTAAAGGTTGTAGAGCCTCTTAAAGCTTTGTTTAAAGACGAAGTGCGCCGTGTGGGTGCTTCTATGGGCATTGATGCACAATTATTAGGCCGCCATCCCTTTCCAGGGCCTGGATTGGCCATTCGTATTTTAGGAGATATTACTGCTGAAAAAGTCCGTATTTTACAAGAAGTAGATGCGATTTTCATCAATGGTTTGCGGGAATGGGATTTATACGATAAAGTATGGCAAGCAGGTGCCATGTTGCTGCCAGTTAACAGTGTTGGTGTGATGGGAGATGAACGTACCTACGAAAAATGTGTAGCTCTCAGAGCTGTGGAAAGCACCGATGGCATGACTGCTGACTGGGTAAACTTACCTTACGAGTTTTTACAAAAAACTTCCAATGCGATCATCAATAAGGTCAAAGGCGTGAACAGAGTGGTGTATGACATCAGTTCCAAGCCGCCAGCAACCATAGAATGGGAATAATATTTGGATATCTCATATAAGCGCATTAGTTTTAAACCCCTATTGAACCCATACAACAACATGAATAAACTCTTTTTTAGCGGGATTTTAATTCTTTTTATCAATCTGGTGTCTGCCCAAGTCTTGCGCGAACACACCATTAATTCTACAGACACTTTAGAAGCAATTGCTCAGCGTTACGGTGTTTTGCCAGAAGACATTATTGAACTCAATCCTGAAGTAAAAAATCAACTTTTGGTGGGGAATGTTTTGGTCATTCCAAACCCCATTCAAAAAAAGGGCTCAGAGACCAAAGAGGTTCAAGAAGTTGTTTCCTATAAAATTCATCGTGTCAAAAGAAAAGAGAGTCTGTACAGTATTTCCCAAAAATACAATGTGTCTATTGAAGAAATCAAAAAAAACAATCAGAAATTATACGAAACCACACTTAAGTTCAAAGACAAAATTTACATTCCGAAATATAAAACACTAACTGTTGTTGTACCCCCTAGGGCGCTGCGGGTTTATAAAGTCTTACCAAAAGAAGGAAAATGGCGCATTGCCTATAAGTTTGGAATCTCAGTTCAGGAGTTAGAGGCTTTGAATCCAAATTTGAGCGCTGTTTTAAATATTGGTCAATCTATAAACGTTCCCAATATTGAAACTTATGAAGAACAAACAGTTTCAGACCCACGTTTTGACTTTTATGAAGTGCTACCCAAAGAGGGCTATTACCGCTTGTTTAAAAAATTAGGCATCGATCGGGACAGCTTGGAGCAATTAAATCCTATTTTAAAAGAAACGGGTCTGAAAAACGGCATGGTATTGAAAGTTCCAAAGTCAAATTTACAAGGAGTTGATTTAAAAATTACGGACTTGACAGCTCAATTACAGCACTTTAGTCTAAAAGAAATTGCCTTATTATTACCCTTTAAATCCAATTCGATTGATTTTGATTCCATTCATTTGGCGAAAAAACAGATTCAACGAGATGGTTACATCCGCATTTCTACAGAATTTTATGCCGGTGTTGAAATGGCTTTAGACTCGGTCAAACAACTTGGTATTTCTACCAATCTAGATGTTTTTGATACGGAAGCNAACCTCCAAAAGACCCAANGNCTGTTGNTAAATAATGATTTGTCAAAATACGACCTTGTTATTGGNCCCATAACCTCAGGCAATTGCAAGCAAGTGGCNCAGTCTTTACAAGCATCCAATACTGCAGTGGTNTCTCCATTTGTGAAATTTGATGCTCTCANCAGTAATCTTGTCCAAAGTATTCCTGCAGATGATTGGATGGCTGATAAGTTATTGACNTATGCAAANAAAGACAGNATTCCAAATCAAATATTGATCATTTCAGATTCAAAATCCATGGGCCGCGTTTCTAAAATTCGTGAAGCTTTCCCATTTGCAAATGTTTTGCGCTCTCAACGGGATGATTCAGGGAAAGAACAATATTATGTTGAATTTGAATCCGTTCAGAAGGCCCTGCTCCCCGGAAGAACTTTGGTATTTTTGGAAACCAATAATGAGAGTTTTGCATCCAATGTAACAAGCATGCTTAATGGTCTGAATGGTATTACTTTAGAGAAAGAAGAAGCCAAAAGTGATGATCAAGAAGATATTGAAATTGAGGTTGAACGCGAACTCGTATTGATGACCACTAACCACAATAAGGCTTTTACTGGGAATAACATATCTAATGCAGATTTATCTAATTTGAATTTTCAATTCTCATCTGTATACCATTACAATGAGCAATTGAGTTCTTTTGCAAGACGATATAACGAAAAGTATGGAACTTATCCAACACGTTACGCCACACGTGGTTTTGATCTGACCTTAGATTTGCTTTTAAGATTGGCATCTTCTGAATCTTTTTACAGCGATTTAACCAACACCCAAACTAAGTATTTAGAAAACAAATTTAATTATGTGGAAAGTGAAGGAGGAGGCTATATAAACCAATCCGCTTTTATCTTAAAATACCAAGATTTATTTATTGTTAAGATGGAAGATTAGTTGGTTTCCATTTGATGTTGCATCCAATACTTGGTTTTTGAGCCGCTTCGTTTGGCGTTTTTTTCAGCAGACAGTCCATGGCATGTATTAAATCTCCCGCATCATTTTCAAGTCCATTGCCTGGCCTTGAAGCATCCATTTGCCCGCGATACACTAGTTCTAAATTGTTATCAAATAAATAAAAATCGGGAGTGCATGCTGCATCATATGCTTTGGCAATTTCTTGTGTTTCATCGTATAAGTAAGGGAAACAATAGCCTGTATCTTGGGCATGTGATTTCATTTTTTCAGGACCATCTTGTGGGTATTTTTCGATGTCGTTGCTTGAGATAGCAATAAAATTAATTCCTTTTTCTTGATAAAGGTTCGCCGTGTCTACGAGTGCTTTATTGATGTGAATTACAAAAGGGCAATGGTTGCATATAAAAGCGATAACGGTCCCTTGCGCGCCTTGTAAGTTTTCTAAGCTCTTATAAGTGTCACTGGTAGTATCCAATAAGTTAAAAGTGGGAGCCTTGGTGCCTAAGGGTAACATATTTGAGGGTGTTCTAGCCATGATTTTTTATTTTTTAATGATATCTTTACAATGTAAAGTTACGTATAATATGTCTGAAATTTTATTTGAAGATTTTCAAAAAATTGATTTACGAGTAGGAACGGTACTTGAAGTTAAAGATTTCCCTACTGCTCACAAGCCCGCCTATCAACTGACCATTGACTTTGGCCCACTAGGCACCAAAAAATCTTCGGCGCAAATTACATCATATTACACTAAAGAGGATTTGGTTGGAAAACAAATTATAGCCAATGTTAATTTTGAAGAAAAGCAAATTGCAAACTTTAAAAGCCAGTGTTTGGTTTTGGGATCGGTTGATAAAGGAGGTGTTGTTTTACTGAATCCCTCGCATAAAGTTCCAAATGGCTCGAGTGTTCAATAGCCTAAAATTTTATTCTTAGCATTAATAAATACATCTACAGTCTATTCACTTTCATTGTTTGAAAATGCTTCATCAGGGTTATAATCACTGATAATTTCCTCTCCTTTTTCTTTAATGATAAAATCTGTCATTTCTTCAAGAATGGCTTTAAATTCATTAAAATCTTCTTTATATAAATAGATTTTATGTTTTTTAAAATGAAAAGAACCGTCTTCATTTGTGAATTTTTTACTCTCC
>NZDM01000006.1 GCA_002690085.1 Flavobacteriaceae bacterium | reverse complement strand
TATCTGTAAGCGTAAATTCCGCAAAACCATCACCGTCATCATCACATACCCTTAAAGGATTAAGGGTGGTAGTAATGGGGACTGGATCAACTCTTAATTGAAACTGACCGATACCAAAACAACTTGAAGCACCAATTTCTACAATCCTAAAATATATGGTCTGAGAGGGGCCTGTAATTGAATTTGAAAGTGGATTATCAGCATTTTCAGCATCCGCTTGAGAAGCATGATAAGTTACTATGAAATCTAAAGGGTCACTTGTCCCTAAAATGACGGATGTTTGGGAATCTAAGTTAAAGGTCGCTTCCAAGGAACCGTCACTTGTAGCATCGCATTCTACCAAATCGTCCGCCGGTTCAGCCGAGGTCTGATTGTCAACAACTAAATTAAATACAGGGTCTCTACTAGCAACGTAACAGCCTCCTCCAACTAAACTTTCTATGCGAACATAAATAGGTTGGGGATTAGATGTATTGTTGTAGGGACTGCTTAAATTGTTTAGTGCTAAATCTGCATCTTCTGCACTGCTATGGTAAGTTAGTATAAAATCTGAAGGCGATTGAGTTCCTAAGATTTCTAGACTCTGTTGTTCTAAGTCAAAGCTTGCTGTTTCATCAATAACATCTCCGTCACATAGGGATATATCGGAGACTGGAAAGATTTCAGGCACATCATATACATTTAATTGGAAAGGTTCGATTACAAAACAATTGGAATCTAAATATTCAAAACGTATGTAAATTATTTCTTGGTCACTCCCAGGATAGGTGTTTAAATTCACAATTTCACTAGCATCATTTTCAGCATCTTGTTCTGAATTATGAAAGGTGACAACAAAATCATCGGGACTGGGATTGGGTGCTAAAACAACATCTCTGTTTTGAAACAAGTTGAAAACAGGATTAGAAGTTACAGGATCACATACGGAAATGTCATTGGGACCAGCATGAATAAGCTCTGGTAATACGTTAATACAAATTTCATCGGAATATTCACATCCAAAATCATCCAGAACTGAGTAAGTGTAACAAAACTCTCCCTGGCCATCAGGTGAAATAGTGATGGTATCACCATTAACCTCATCGATAGTAGGTTCATCTCCTATCCAAGAACCTGAAACAATTTCAGGAGTAAAAGAGCCCTGAGTGGTAACATTGCTGTAATCAAAATTCAAATCCCACGAAAAGATATAACCGTTATCTATAAGAAGATTGTCGACAATTACAATACACCAATCTCCATTTAAAGGTGTTCCAAGAAGTTCATTAAATGAATCATCAGGCAAATAGGTTCCAGCGGCAATTGATTGATTGGCTGGGTTCCCAGCAGTAACGGTAGGTCCATTTACAAGTGTGGTTGTGGCTGACATTGAAAAACAATAATCAAATCCAACCCCAGGGTCAGGAGTTCCGTCATCAAGTGCTTCCCCAAGATATGTGCTCGACCCTGCTGGATATCGGTGTAAATACAATTCTTGATTATTTGGACTTGTGATAATTATGTCAAGGTCTCCAAGGTAAGAGTGTTCTATATTCAAACATATATCAAATAATTGTGATATGTCTTCCAAAGTTTGCCCATCTTCAAAACAATCCACAGTAACACAGGTAGTATAAAAATCCCCATCTCCATCTGGAAGAAATGTTATGTTGCTCTCTGGTGGAGTACAATCATTAATAAATGGTGTTGGTGTGACTAAAGCGGTTACAGTTGATGTCTCGCCAAAACAAATTGGATCTAACGTATCGTCAGTCTTCCCAAATGAAGGGGTAGTGCTGACATTAATGTATTGGTTAATTGTGTTGTCGTTTTTACAACCCTCAGGAAATACCGATGTATTTATATCCCAAATATTTAAATTGGCGATGTAGAAGCCAGGCTGATCGTAAGAAAAAGTAGCCGTTTGTCCGCTGATGCTTCTACCATCTCCTAAATCCCACTGGTAAGCTGCTCCTAGTCCACCTCCAGGCTCAGAAAATTGACCACTTCCTGTCAATGTGATGTCTTCACCTACACAGACTTGTATAACATCCTCAGCGTTGGGTAGAGGAAGTGCACTGTCTAGTTGAGAAACAATAGTTTGACACTCTGCAGGCGGGTCAATACATTGAATATTAGCGCGCCAGCCGGGAAAATTAACACTACTATTACTTGTGAAAACAACGGTCAAACAACCTGAAGTGTTAGTCAAAGTTGGAACTACAGTTCCAGGGCTATCTGTTCCAGACCACTCTCCTAAAATAGTGGTAGGATCTAAAGCATTATCTGCATTGTATATGGTTAAAATATCGACATTATTCTGGGTTTCAAATTGAGTAAAAGACAATTGTACAGATTGATCAGAAGTTAAAGGACAAATAGTGTATGTGAAATTTTCATTATTTTGATAATTTCCCGGGTCACTACCATTAGCGGCGCCTCCAGAATCATAAAATAGCCCATTACAGGCTGTAACTGTATCATTAGTTATAATGTACTCAGGGATTTCAACACAAACGGGAGTTACATTTGGTTTAAATTGACTTTCAAGAATAACGAGCCAATCTTCAATAACATCAACTTGCCCCTGAGTAAACATATACATGCAATTATCGTCAGTATAATCCATATAACTCATAGTGAGAGCAGGTTGTACGTCGCATCCAGGTACTGACCCATCAGCAGGGCAACCAAAAGTATTACCGTCAATATTAGGAGTATCTGCAATACCATCGTCATCATCACAAGAATCCCCTTGAAAGGTGTGGTATAAATTAAAAAAATGTCCAAGTTCATGGGTCGTTGTTCTACCCAAATTTGAACTTGCGCCAGGTTCAATTCCAGAGTCCGAACAACCTGCACCCGATCCAAAAGCGTAAGTATTTAGAACAATAGAAGATCCAGCATTAAGATTCCCGCCAAGAGGAGAATAACCAAGTACACTTCCACCAATGGGTTTGACTAGAAAATTCAAATATCCTGCCCAAGCAGGATCTGCGTCATTACCACCACCAAAATCATAACCAATAGTAACAGCTGGCCCTCCCTCAACCAAATCATCATCTGTCCCTGCTGGATGATCTTGTGTTGCAATGCAAAATTGAATGTTTGCAGCACCATGAACAACACCTGGATAAAACGCACTGGCAGGACCCCATAAATTAGCATCTCCATTGGTTGCTGTAAAATCTAGATTAACAATATCAACTTGATTTTGAGCCAAAGCTTCCAAACAAGCGCGGTCGGACTCCACCCCGCCAGGAAAGTGTACTGCAACGGGAACAACAATAGGGTCCATAGCACCACGCCTTTGTCTAGTGTTTATACTTTCAGCGACAGCTCTTCTAAACTTGGCTTGATCTATTTCCCATTGTTTTGCGAAATCAGGATCCTGCATCATTTCGTGCATATAAGCATCCATACCACATTTCTCGTCTTGAGCAGAAACATTCAACCCAAATAACATTACCAAAAGAAAAATACTTTTTTTCATAATTAATTATTATAATGTTGAGGTTTAATTATTATGAAGTAATTCGTGTTATCTACACGAATTAGCTGAAATCCAGGCTTATGATATTTAAAATCATATTTAAGGGGATTAAAAGAGTTGGGGTTGAAAACAACATCTCTTTTTAAAGTTGAAACAAACGCATCAAAAAGAGGAATTTCTGAAAGCTTGGGGCATGGCTTTTGTTTATTTGGATCAGTAATTTCTCTAACAATAACCCGATTTCTAAGGATTTCTTTTATGGTCAAAACACGGGCTGGACGATCCAAAATCTCTGACTTTAAATCAGCACCGTAAACTTCCTTTAGTTTTGCTAATTCAGCATTATTCAGCAAAGCTTTAGTATTGGATTTAAAGCTTATGGGTTGTGGGCCTTGGTTTTTATACGAAGGATTTTGAGCATAAGAAACAGAAAAAAGTATAACGCAAAAAAGAACAAGTAGAAAGCGTGTTTTCATAAAAGTTAAATTGGTCAGAAGATTAAAGCTAAGTTTAATTAAGTAGGCCTATGCTTCTGATTGGTTTGTTGGTTTTAATTAAGTTCAAACAAAACTTCGATGTGAAATTAGTGTTTTTTTTGTAAAAATTTTAAAAAATTGTTATAATAATGCTAAATCGAAAAGTAGTAAATAATCAAAATAACTATCTTTGTATTAAGACTGTTTAACTTATTAATTAAAACCCCATGAAAATAAATTTTAATTCCAAGGAACTTGAGAGCTTCGATTATATTGGAGACAATCATATTGGAACATCAGCTGATACTCCAATTCGAAAAGACGCTTTTAGGCTAAATGCGGATGAAAAAATTGAAATTATTCGTGATGATGTAAAACACATTATGGAGACTTTAGGATTGGACCTTAGTGACGATAGCCTGATGGGTACCCCAAACAGAGTTGCTAAAATGTTCGTTAATGAAATATTTAGTGGGCTTGATCCAAAGAACAAACCAAAAGCTTCAACATTTGAAAACAAATACAAATATGGCGAAATGTTGGTAGAGAAAAACATTACCGTCTATTCTACCTGCGAACATCATTTATTGCCTATTGTAGGTAGAGCGCATGTAGCCTATATTTCAAATGGCACTGTAGTTGGTCTTTCAAAGATGAATCGAATCGTAGATTATTATGCGAAACGTCCTCAAGTACAAGAACGACTGACGATTCAAATTGTAAAAGAATTGCAAAAAGTACTAAACTGTGAAGATGTGGCTTGTATCATTGACGCCAAGCACTTGTGTGTCAACTCAAGGGGGATTCGCGATATTGAAAGCAGCACCGTAACTGGTGAATTTGGGGGGCAATTCAAAAATAAAGACATTCGACGTGAATTTATTGACTACATTAAGTTAGAAACTAAGTTCTAATTCGAACCCATCTATGGCCTTATATTCGGAACATTCTATTTCTATATACAATTCTCTTTCGTCTAAAAAAGAGGTTTTTAAACCAATTAATGAGGGGGCTATTGGAATGTATGTCTGTGGCCCAACAGTTTACAGCAATGTACATCTAGGAAACCTCCGTACTTTTATGTCTTTTGATATGATTTTTAGATACTTCAAACACTTGGGGTATAAAATCCGATATGTAAGAAATATTACGGATGCGGGGCATCTTGAAAATGATGCCGATGAAGGGGAAGACCGAATCGCTAAAAAAGCGCGTCTTGAGCAAATCGAACCTATGGAGGTTGTTCAAAAGTACACTGTTGACTTTCACAACATTTTGAACACTTTTAATTTTTTACCGCCCAGCATTGAACCCACTGCAACGGGCCATATTATTGATCAGATTGAAATCATAAAAGACATTTTAGAAAAAGGACTTGCCTACGAGGTGAGTGGATCTGTTTACTTTGATGTTTTGAAATACAACGAATCAAATGACTATGGTGTGCTAAGTGGTAGAAACATAGAAGATCTTATACACAACACCCGAACTTTAGAGGGTCAGACCGATAAAAAAAACCCTCAAGATTTTGCCCTGTGGAAAAAAGCGGAGCCAAATCACATCATGCGATGGCCCTCTCCGTGGGGCTTGGGGTTTCCTGGATGGCATTTAGAATGCACAGCGATGAGCACCAAATACTTAGGCGAAAAATTTGATATTCATGGCGGTGGTATGGATTTAAAATTCCCGCACCATGAATGCGAAATCGCACAAGCAAAGGCCTGGCACAATTGCAGTCCTGTAAATTATTGGATGCACGCCAATATGCTGACTCTTAACGGCCAAAAAATGGCAAAATCAACAGGTAATAATATTCTGCCCGATGAAATATTAAGCGGAAATACCAAACAATTGTCTAAAGGGTTTTCTCCTTCGGTTGCGCGGTTTTTTATGATGCAGGCACACTACCGCAGTATTTTAGATTTTAGTAATGATGCCTTGGTGGCTTCAGAAAAGGGGTTTCTAAAGTTAATGGATGCCCTAAAAACACTTAAAAATTTAGAAGCCTCAACGGCTCCCTCTGATTTTAATGTTTCAAAATGGAAACAAAGTTGTTATGCTGCCATGAATGATGACTTTAATACGCCAATTTTAATTGCAGAACTCTTTAATGCCGTAAAGTATATCAACCAAATTAAATATGGCAAAAATAGCATTGATTCTGAAAGCTTAATAACAATCCGAGAAACAATGCAGGCTTTTGTTTTTGATGTTTTAGGACTGCAAGAAGTATCGGCTGTTGGATCTCATGATGAAAAACTTTCTGAAACGATTGCGCTTCTTATCAATTTGAGAAATCAAGCACGAACGCAAAAAAACTTTGCGCTNTCTGATCANATAAGAGATCAATTGGTNGAAATCGGNATCCATTTAAAAGANGGTAAAGACGGNACAACTTTCTNTCTAGATTAATTTTTTTTAAGACTATGGTTGTAAAACCATTNATTGCAATNATCAAAAGCTATCAAAAATGGATTTCTCCATTGCTTCCAGNTAGNTGTAGATACCATCCAACATGTTCNCAATACTGCATNGAGGCCTTGTATACACATGGTCTTTTTAAAGGTTTGTTTTTAGGAATTGGGCGGTTATTGCGTTGCCATCCATGGGGAGGATCTGGTCATGATCCTGTGCCTAAAAGCAAACATTAGCAAAGAAATAACAAGGCGTTGTTCATATGCAATTCTGTATATTTACACTAAAATTAAAAACAATGGATTTTTTACAAATCATATGGGAACCCGCATCAGACGGTATTCGACTTTTTGGAAATTTTAAAATTCACTATTACAGTATGATGTGGATTGTGGCTTTTGTTCTTGGGTATCGGATCATGAAAAAAATCTATAACAATGAGAATCAATCTGAAAAAAAACTTGACAGCTTATTTATGTACTCCGTATTAGGAATCATGATTGGCGCCAGATTGGGTCATGTTATTTTTTACCAAGCTGAACTGTTTCGTGAAGACTTCTTTAGCGTTTTCCTGCCCTTTAAATTTAGCGGTGGATTCGAATTTACTGGCTTTCGAGGATTGGCAAGCCATGGCGCCACCATTGGCATGATCGTCTCAATGTATCTCTACAATAAAAAAGTGCTGAAAAAATCTATTTTGTGGATTTTAGACCGTGTGGTAATTGCTTGTGCTTCGGGAGCAATTTTTATACGCATTGGTAATTTTTTTAATTCTGAAATTATAGGTAAGCCTGCAGAAGAAGGATTGCGATGGGCAGTGGTTTTTAAAAATATCGATAACATCCCTCGACACCCTGGTCAACTCTACGAAGCCTTTGGGTATTTATTTGTCTTCTTAATTGTTTATTTCATTTATTGGAAAACAAAAAAAGGCATGCAAGACGGTTATCTTTTTGGATTGTTTTTATTATTGTTAATGACCGTAAGAGTTTTTGTTGAACAATTTAAAATTGCACAAGTAGACGGCCGAGAAGATTGGATATTGGGTTTTAATACAGGACAGATATTGAGCATTCCATTTATTTTGATCGGAATCTACTTTATGTTTTTTCATAAAAGAAAAACTTCATAGCACAATACTTAAATTAAAAAAGCCACTTTTTAAAGTGGCTTTTTTAATTATCAGAATAAATATTTTATTAAGCTTTTTTATCAAGACGCTTTAAAGTGTCGTGCATGATAGGGGTTGCAATAAAGACTGATGAGTAGGTTCCCACAAGCACCCCAACAATCAATGCGAAAAGTAAACCTCTTAAAGAATCTGCCCCGAAAATGAACATAGCCAGTAATACAACTAAAGTTGTAAGTGAGGTGTTTAAGGTTCGACTCAAAGTACTGTTTAAAGCCCCATTAACTATTCTACCAAAATCCCAACTAGAATGTTCATTGATGTATTCTCTAATCCTATCAAATACCACCACGGTATCATTTAAAGAATATCCAATAACTGTCAAAATCGCAGCAATAAAGGCTTGGTCAATTTCCATGCTGAATGGAAAAAACTTCCATGCAATAGAGAAGATTCCCAGCACAATGAGTACATCGTGAAAAACAGCGGCAACGGCACCCAAAGAGAATTGCCATTTCTTAAATCGTAATAAAATATATAAAAAGACAACTATTAAGGATCCTAAAACAGCCCATAAAGACGAACGCTTGATGTCATCTGCAATCGTAGGACTTACTTTTCCAGAATACATTTTACCAACGTTATTTTCAGCATCTATAAATTGCTTGTAGGTCGTTCCATCGGGAAGGAATGGTACCAATGCAGTATATAATTTCTCTTGAACTTCCGAATCGACTTCTGCCGAGTTTTCATTTACTTTATATTTAGTTGAAATTTTAAGCTGATTCGCACTTCCAATAGTTTTAACTTCTGCGCTGTTAAAAACTTCGTTTACGGCAATTTTAACATCCTCTGTGCTCATGTCTTTATCAAAACGAACAGTGTAAGTTCTCCCCCCAACAAAATCAATACCTTGGTCTAGCCCTGTAGTGAAAAGTGAAAATAAGCCCGCAGAAATAATGGTCGCTGAAAGTAAATAAGCCATTCTTCGCTTTTTGAGAAACTCAATTTTTATGGCACTTAACAACCCTTTGGTGAGTTTAGTTGAAAACTGAAGTTTTCCGCCGCGATTCAAATCCCAATCAATTAACAATCTTGAAATAAATATCGCCGTAAATAAAGAAGTAATGATACCAATTAACAAGGTTGTTGCAAACCCTTTAATCGGACCTGTTCCAAATGTATATAGAATGAGCGCTGTAAGTCCAGTGGTAATATTGGCATCTAAAATAGAAGACAAGGCATTTGAAAAGCCATCTCTGACAGACTCTTTTTGTCCTTTTCCTTTGTACAATTCTTCACGAATACGTTCGTAAATAAGAACGTTGGCATCTACTGCAATACCAATAGTCAAAACAATACCCGCAATTCCAGGCAAGGTTAATACCGCTCCAAGCCCTGATAGAATTCCAAATATTAGTAATATATTTAGCAGCAATGCAACATTGGAATATAGCCCTGACTTACCATAATAAAAAACCATCCAAAGCAATACAAATGCCAAGGCAATGATAAAAGATTTCATACCACTGTCAATGGCTTCTTGACCCAAGGATGGACCAACTTCTTCCGCCTGGACAATGTCGGCGGAGGCAGGTAATTTACCCGCACGCAATACATTGGCCAAATCGACCGCTTCATTTAATGTAAAAGTTCCTGAAATTTCAGAGTTTCCACCAGAAATTGGGCCTGAAGTAACTCCAGGTGCGGAGTACACAATATCATCCAAAACAATGGCAATTTGACCCCCGGTATTAAAAGCATTACCGGTCATTTTTTCCCAAATTTTCGCCCCTTTAAGATTCATTTGCATGGTTACACTTGGCGTCCCATTTTGTTGGAATTCTTGCTTGGCATCTGTAATGACAGCCCCACTAAGTTGAGGTTTATTTTCTCTATTGCCTTTTAATGCATACAGCTCAACAAGCTCTAAACTTTCAACTTCTTGGTCGGTGTCTTCATCAGCTTCTGTTTCCATAAACTGAGGAATACCCCATACAAATTTCACATAGCGTTGTTCTGGAGCAAGAAGAGCTCTTACTTTTGGATTATTTAAATAATCACTAACGATTTCCTGATCTTTAGACTCAAAAGAAGCCAACACAGGACCTCCATTGTAGCCCATCGACCGGATCAAATCAAATAAAGGATTGATTTCAGTATCGTCCAAACCAGTTTCTGCATCAGAGTCCCCAATAATATCAGAAATGGCGTCCGCCTCAGAAGCTTCGTCATTGGAGGCAACTTCACTGTTTTCATTTACTACAATCGCTTTGAGAACTTCGTTGGCCTGTACTAAAAAGTTTCCAAATTCTGCGCCTTTAAAAGCATCCCAAAACTCGAGCTGGGCGGTACTCTGAAGCAATCCTTTTACACGTTCAACTTCTTTTGCACCCGGTAATTCGACCAAAATACGCCCAGAGTTTCCAATCCGCTGGATGTTGGGTTGTGTCACTCCAAATTTGTCAATTCGCTTTCTAAGAACTTCAAAAGCTGAGATGATGGATTCGTCAATTTTAGCAGATAAAATGGGTTTGACTTCGTCATCGCTCATATCAAAAGTAATCTGATCGCTTAAAGTTCGGTTTGCAAATATATCTGGAGATGCTAACTTTTTATCGCCTTGAATGGATTCGAATGCTTCGAAAAAGTCTTCTAAATAATTGTTCTGGCTGTCTTTTTGTAATTCTGCGGCATCGTTCAAAGCTTTTCTGAATGTTGGATCTTTACTATCATTGGCCAATCCGACTAAAATATCCTTTACAGAAATTTGAAGAATCACATTAATACCCCCCTTGAGATCCAGACCAAGATTCATAGCTTTTTCCTTAACATCATCGTAAGTATATGAAGCGATACCAATATTAAATACCTCTTTGTTTTTCAGAGAATCAAGATATCCTATTCGTTCTAAATTTCTTTTAGAATCGTAATCTGTTTCTGTATCGGCAACTTTGTTAATTGCAAATTGACCTGCTTTATTTTCGAGTTGATTGCCCTTGAATGTAAATGATAATTGGTAAATACTGACCAACCCAAATAAGAGGGCAAACATCTTAACTAATCCTTTATTTTGCATTTTGAATTGTTTTAATCTGCTTAAATTTTAGTAAACGAGCAAATATATGATTTACGAAGTGATTTGCCAATATATTTTTTATTTTAATAGAAAAGCACCACAAATACAGTAGTGCTTTAAAATGTAGCTTGATAAAAGGAATTAATTTTTTACATATCTAGAAGTCCGTTGGTCTTCTTAACCCCTTCTGCACTGGTTTCAAGATGTATTTTATCGGCCTCACTTAATTCAATTTGAATAATTTTTTCGATTCCATTGGCCCCTAAGACAACAGGAACACCAATGCAAAGATCTTTTAAACCATACTCACCGTCTAACAATACAGAACAGGGGAATATTTTTTTCTGATCACAGGCAATGGCTTGTACCAATCCACTGACTGCTGCACCAGGGGCATACCAAGCAGAAGTCCCTAGAAGTTTGGTCAAAGTTGCGCCTCCAACTTTGGTGTCATTTTTTACTTGCTCCAAACGTTCTTGAGAGATAAATTCAGAGGCTTTGATGCTGTTCCGAGTGGCATGTGAAATCAAAGGCACCATTCCAACATCGCTATGCCCACCAATGACCATACCGTCTACATCACTTATTGGTGCTTCTAGCGCTTCGGCTAATCTGTACTTAAAGCGGGCGGAATCTAAAGCACCCCCCATTCCAATAATTCTATTTTTTGGCAGTCCTGTGACTTGATGGGCTAGATAGGTCATGGTGTCCATTGGATTACTGACCACAATAAGAACTGTTTCCGGTGAATATTTGACTAAATTTTCAGAAACTGTTTTTACAATCCCCGCATTGATTCCAATGAGTTCTTCCCGTGTCATACCTGGCTTTCTTGGAATTCCAGAAGTAATGACACAAATATGACTGTCTGCTGTTTTAGCATAATCGTTGGTGCTACCAGTAATTTTAGTATCAAAACCGTTCAATGAAGCGCATTGCATCAAATCCATGGCTTTTCCCTCAGCATATCCCTGTATAATGTCTAATAAAACGACCTCGGATGCGAAGTTTTTGATGGCAATGTACTCAGCACAACTTGCTCCTACTGCGCCTGCTCCTACTACTGTTATTTTCATGATTTTTTGATTGTTTTAAGGTAATTAATTATCGTAAACTAAAGGCAATTCCTGCCGATGCTGTATTATATCCATGCATAGTATAGTCAGCGAAAATCTTAGCTATGCATCAATATTGGCGTAAATGGCATTTTTTTCAATAAATTCTCGGCGAGGTGGAACTTCATCTCCCATCAACATTGAGAAAATACGGTCTGCTTCCGTGCCGTTGTCAATTTGAACCTGACGCAATGTTCTAAAATCTGGGTTCATAGTCGTGTCCCATAACTGGGTGGCATTCATTTCACCCAAACCTTTATAACGTTGCACCCCTGCACTACCCCCAAATTTTTCTACAATATTGTCGCGTTCTTGATCATTCCAGGCATATTGTTTCTTCTGGCCTTTTTTCACAAGATACAATGGTGGTGTTGCAATGTAAATATGCCCCCCTTCAATGAGTTCCTTCATGTATCTAAAGAAAAATGTAAGAATCAATGTAGCGATATGACTTCCATCAATATCGGCATCACACATGATGACAATTTTATGGTAGCGTAACTTTGAAAGATTAAGTGCTTTACTGTCCTCTTCTGTGCCAATAGTCACCCCCAATGCAGTAAAAATATTCTTGATTTCTTCATTTTCAAAAACCTTGTGTTGCATGGCTTTTTCAACATTGAGAATTTTACCACGCAAAGGTAAAATGGCCTGAAAGGCACGGTCACGTCCCTGTTTGGCGGTACCGCCCGCTGAATCACCCTCAACAAGAAACACTTCGCATTTTGCAGGATCTTGCTCTGAGCAGTCACTTAATTTTCCAGGTAAACCTCCAATACTCATGACGGTTTTACGCTGAACCATTTCACGTGCTTTCTGGGCTGCATGCCTTGCTTGAGCTGCTAAAATAACTTTTTGAACAATGATTTTTGCATCGTCTGGATGCTCTTCCAAATAATCGGTGAGCATTTCAGAAACCGCTTGGCTCACAGAAGATGAAACTTCTCTATTACCTAGCTTCGTCTTGGTCTGACCCTCAAATTGAGGTTCGGCAACCTTGACCGAAATAATGGCGGTCAGTCCTTCTCTAAAGTCATCACCAGCAATGTCAAATTTTAACTTTTCTAACATACCCGATTCATCCGCATACTTTTTTAAAGTATGGGTCAGTCCACGTCTAAAACCGGTCAAATGCGTTCCACCTTCATGGGTGTTAATATTGTTGACATATGAATGAAGATTCTCAGAATAAGAAGTGTTGTAAATCATGGCCACCTCAACAGGGATGCCGTTTTTTTCACCTTCAAAAGCGATTACCGATTGCATGATAGGTTCTCGAGTGGCATCTAAATATTTGATAAATTCAGAAAGCCCCTCTTCGGAGTGAAATGTTTCAGCAATATATTCCCCTTTTTCGTCTTTCTCTCTTTTATCAACGATAACAACTGTAATTCCCTTATTTAAAAAGGATAATTCTCGCATGCGATTGGCTAGGGTTTCATAATTGTATTCAAGGGTTTGGGTAAAAATCTCTGGATCGGGTTTAAAAGTCACAATTGTACCGCGCTTGTCAGTAGATCCCGTAGATTTGACAGGGTACATGGCTTTTCCACGTTCGTATTCTTGCTCCCAGACTTTGCCTTCTCTATGGACAGTCGCCTTTAAATGGGCCGAAAGCGCATTCACACAACTCACACCAACACCGTGCAATCCCCCAGAAACTTTATAAGAGTCCTTGTCAAATTTTCCACCGGCACCAATTTTAGTCATGACAACCTCCAAAGCAGAAACCCCTTCCTTTTTATGAAGCCCAACTGGGATACCACGGCCGTTATCTTCTGTGGTTATAGAGTTGTCCTCATTGATGGTGACTGTAATTTTATCACAATGTCCTGCCAAGGCCTCATCAATGGAGTTATCGATCACTTCATAGACAAGGTGGTGCAGACCACGTGTTCCCACGTCTCCAATATACATTGAAGGACGCATGCGCACATGCTCCATTCCTTCCAAAGCCTGAATACTATCTGCAGAATATTGATTTTTACTAACGTCTTCGCTCATACTAATTATGTTATTTTATTTGCTGTTTTTA
>NZDM01000005.1 GCA_002690085.1 Flavobacteriaceae bacterium | reverse complement strand
TTGTTAACGAAGCTTATATGTACTGGAATGCTTCTGATAAAGTTATGTTGATGATGGGACGTTTTAACTCTTGGATGGGTTATGAAAGACTATCAGCTGCTAATAATTTCCATTACAGTATGTCTCATATGTATTCATATTCTGCTCGTAACTTTAACGGTTTAGTTGCTCAATTTGATTTGGGTACTGACCTAAGAGGTGGAGTTGGTGTTATGAATCAAGTAAATGACTTGGATGGAAATACTGGTAAGTTTTCTGTTGCTGCAGGTCTTACTTATAAAGAAACAACAAGTCTTTCTTTCGCTAGCAGCGACGAACAATCATTTATCGATTTCAAAACTGCATTTAATGTAAGTGATAACTTCAATGTTAAATTGAATGCTCATATTGCTGATTTCGGTGATGATGGATTCGCTCTTGGTGAATCATTTACTTCTATTTCTGCTTATCCACAGATTAAGTCTTCAGACAAAATGTCTTGGGGAATGCGTTTAGAGTATATGATGATTGATGAAGCTGTTACTGGAGATGAACTTAATGTGTTTACTCCAACATTAACTGCAAGATATTCTGTAGGTTCATTGACTATCATCCCAGAATTAAGATTAGATTCTGCTAGTGAAGACATTTTCACTGATAATGATGGTGAAGCTGCTGGAGGTTTAACTGCCTTTAATTTAGCTGCTGTTTACACTTTCTAATCAGAGTAAATTAATAGTATTAAAGGGAAGCTTCGGCTTCCCTTTTTTTATGCCATAAGTTTTGTATTTTTGCAAAATGAAAAAAATCATCATCATCAATGGGCCGAATTTGAATCTTTTAGGTAAGCGAGAGCCTGAAATCTACGGATCTGAGTCATTTGAAACTTATTTTAAAACTCTTCAAGAAGATTTTCCTACTTTGGAGCTTGATTATTATCAGTCTAATATTGAAGGAGAGCTTATAGATAAGCTGCACGAGGTTGGTTTTTCCTATGATGGTATAATCCTCAATGCTGCTGCCTATACCCATACTTCCGTTGGTATTGGAGATGCGGTTAAAGGAATTTCTACGCCAGTGATCGAAGTACACATCTCAAATACTTACAGCAGAGAAGAATTTCGCCACCAATCCTTTATTTCTCCAAATGCTAATGGAGTAATTTTAGGATTTGGCCTCAAAAGTTACGCTTTGGCCTTGCAAACCTTCTTGTAAACAAAAAAGACGGCTCTAGGCCGGCTTTAAAATTCAGTTTTTATAACTCTAAATAACGTATTTAAACGTCTTTAATTGGTTTTAATCGATTTTTTTTGTCTAATTTAGCACTATTAATCATAAACAAAATTTAATTATGAAAAAATTAATTACTATTATGTCACTTGTAATCGTAGGTTTTGCTTTCGGACAAGATGAAGAACCAAAGTTAAACGTATCAGGTTCTGTTGACGCTTATTTCAGAAATAATATAACTTCTGCAAACGATGGTGTTGCCAATTCATTACTAGGTACTGGCGATTACAGTATTTTTAATAATGATTCTGGATTTTCTGCTGGATTAGCTAACGTTACTCTTTCTTATGGCGATGAAACTGTTGGTTTTATTGCTGACTTAGGTTACGGACCTCGTATGGATGCTTGGAACGGTGGAGACGTTGTCAACGAAGCTTACATGTATTGGAATGCTTCTGATAAAGTGATGTTAATGATGGGACGTTTTAACTCTTGGATGGGTTATGAAAGACTATCAGCTGCTAATAACTTTCATTACAGTATGTCACACATGTTTTCATATTCTGCCCGTAATTTTAACGGTATAGTTGCTCAGTTTGATATAGGTACAAACCTTAGAGGTGGAATTGGAGTTATGAACCCAGTAAATCAAGTGTATGGTAATAACGGTGATTATTCTATCGCAGCAGGTTTTACATATAATGGTGTTACAGGTATTTCTTACACAAGAGGTGGAGATGTTTCGTACCTTGATTTAAAAACTGCATTTGGTGTAAGTGATAACCTTGATATTAAATTAAATGGTCATATTGCTGATTTTGGTGATGATGCAGATGGATTTTCTTCTATTTCTGCTTACGCACAATTGAAATCTACTGATGCTTTTTCATGGGGAATGCGTTTAGAGTATATGAAGTTTGATAATGCAGATAGTTTAACTGTATTAACACCAACATTAACAGGTAGATATTCTGTAGGTGATTTAACTATCATCCCAGAAATAAGATTAGATTCAGCTAGTGAAGATATTTTCACTGATATAGAACCTAGCTTTGATAATAGTGGAACTCCCATTATGAATTCTGGAGCTTTAACAGCCTTTAATGTAGCTGCTGTTTACACCTTCTAATTAGATTAAATTAATAGTATTAAAGGGAAGCTTCGGCTTCCCTTTTTTTATGATGTAACTTTTGTGTTTTTACAAAATATAACAATCGTCATCAATGGATCAAATTCGAATCCTTTAGGCAAGCAAACGCCTAAAATCCACGAGGATTGTAAAGTTTCTTTTAAACAAAAAAGACGGCCTAAGGCCGTTTTAATTCAATTTTTAATAAATTTATATGTGTATGACCTCGTCATAAGCATCAGCCACTGCTTCCATAACGGCTTCACTCATGGTAGGGTGTGGGTGAATTGTTTTGAGTACTTCGTGTCCAGTGGTTTCTAATCTTCTGCCCAAAACCGCTTCGGCAATCATATCGGTGACACCCGCGCCAATCATATGGCAACCTAACCATTCCCCATATTTGGCATCAAAAATAACCTTTACAAAACCTTCGGTATTGCCACCGGCACTTGCTTTACCAGAAGCAGAAAAAGGAAATTTTCCAATTTTAACTTCTAAACCTTGTTCTTTCGCTTGGGCCTCAGTAAGCCCAACACTGGCCACTTCTGGGCTGCAATAGGTACAACCAGGAATGTTGCTATAATCTAATGCTTCAACGTGCTGCCCAGCAATTTTTTCGACACACAATATACCCTCCGCAGAAGCCACATGGGCGAGGGCAGGACCAGCAGTTACATCGCCAATGGCATAATAGCCAGGCATATTCGTTTGATAAAAGTCATTCACTAATATTTTATCACGATCTGTTACAATCCCAACGTCTTCAAGACCAATATTTTCAATATTTGTTTTGATGCCTACTGCTGAAAGAACCACATCGGCTTCTAGTGTATCTTCCCCTTTTTTAGTTTTAACACTGGCCTTTACACCTTTACCTGAAGTGTCGACTCCAGTCACTTCTGTAGAAGTCATAATTTTAATCCCAGATTTTTTAAAAGAACGCTCTAATTGCTTAGATATCTCTTCATCTTCCACAGGTACAATGCGTGGCATGTATTCAACAACTGTGACTTCTGTTCCCATGGCATTGTAGAAATAGGCAAATTCAACACCAATGGCACCAGAACCAACTATAATCAGTTTTTTAGGTTGTTTTTCCAAAGTCATGGCTTTTCTGTAGCCAATGATTTTTTTGCCATCCTGAGGTAAACTCGGTAATTCTTTAGAACGCGCACCTGTAGAAATGATAATATGATCGGCGCTGTATTCAGTTCCGTCAACATCCACTTTTTTCCCAGGCTTAATTTTTCCGTAACCAATAATTACATCAATTTTATTTTTTTTCATTAAAAACTGAACGCCTTTGCTCATGCCTTCTGCCACGTTGCGACTGCGGTTGACGACCGCATCAAAATCTTTACCATAAGATTCAACTTTTAGCCCGTAATCATCAGCGTGTTTTAGATAATCAAAAACCTGAGCGGATTTTAAGAGTGCTTTTGTAGGAATACACCCCCAGTTCAAGCATACACCTCCCAAACTTTCTTTTTCTATCACAGCTGTTTTAAAACCCAATTGGGACGCACGAATGGCGGTTACATAACCTCCTGGACCGCTTCCCAAAACAATCACATCATATTTACTCATAAATCTATTGAATTAGTAGTTGTTAGACCCCACAAATTTACAAAACCTAGTTCTATAAATAAAGCCCAATGAAGTGAAAATAGGAAGTGTTTATATTTTGCTAAGATTTTTTAAAATCTAAACTTGCAGAGTTCACACAATAACGTGTGCCAGTAGCTGTGGGTCCGTCGTTAAATACATGACCAAGATGACCGCCGCATGATTCACAAATAATTTCTGTACGTACCATCCCATGACTTTTATCGAGATTATAATTGACGTTTCCTTTTATTGAAGCATCAAAACTTGGCCAGCCACAGCCACTGTCAAATTTAGCATCGCTTTTAAACAAAGGGGCTTCGCAACCTGCACAAGCGTATAATCCCGCTTCTGAATGCCTATTATATATTCCTGTAAAAGGCATTTCCGTTCCTTTTTTTCGTAAAATACGGTATTGTTCATCGCTGAGTTGGGATTTCCACTCTGCATCAGATTTATTTATTTTATAATCACTCATTTTTTTGGGATAAATTTTAGGGCAATTCCATTAATACAATGGCGCTTTCCAGTTGTTTTTTTTGGCCCGTCATTAAAAACATGACCCAAATGTGCTCCACAGCTTGCACAATGTTCTTCAGTTCGCGCAATACCCATGTTATAATCTACTGAAAAAGCAACATTTCCTTTAATTTCGCGATCAAAGCTAGGCCAACCCGATCCAGAGTTAAATTTATGACTGCTAAGAAAAAGAGGGCTTTCACAACCTTTGCAAACATAGGTTCCTGAACTGTAGTTTTTGTCAAGGGGACTTGAAAAAGCGGGNTCAGTGCCTTCTTTTCGCATCACATAATACTCCAAGTCTGTCAATTGCATCNTCCATTNCGCATCTGATTTTTGAATTTTAAAAGNGGNTTTTTTTTGTGCCTCTGATTTACAGGCCATCAAAAAAAAGAGAGAANAAAACAATAGCAATGTTTTATANNGCATGGNTTTGATTTATTTAATAAAATTAGGTATTTTTAGTTTGGGTTTCTTTTTTTTCACAAAACTTTGTGACTTGTTTAATGTTTTCGTGTTATATGTAACGAACTATTTAGTATTGAAAAATTAAATTAATGAAAATTAAACTTTTATTTCTTGTTCTTATTTTTGTTAGCGCTTCCTGCGCTACCAACCCATTTACCGGAAAAAAAACAATTGCACTGGTGCCAAATTCACAGATTCTGCCTATGGCATTTGCAGAATACGATAAATTTTTGTCTGAAAACGATGTGATCACAAATACAGCAGATGCTGCTAGAATCAAACTTGTTGGACAGCGTATCTCTGCAGCTGCCGAGCGTTGGTTAGATGCTAATAATTACCAAGGCTATTTAAAAGATTACAAGTGGGAGTATAACTTGGTGGATGATGAAAAGGTTAATGCTTGGTGCATGCCTGGAGGTAAAATTGTTTTTTATACAGGAATTTTACCAATTGCAGCCAATGAAACTGGTATCGCAGCCATAATGGGACATGAGGTAGCCCATGCCTTGGCAAATCACGGTCAACAACGCATGAGTGCAGGATTGGTTCAACAAGCTGGCGCAGTTGCAGGTAATATGGTAATAAAAGAAGATAGTACACTTTTTAACACAGCCTATGGCGTCGGTACAAATATTGGCGGCATGTTACCTTTTAGTCGTTCTCATGAAACAGAAGCCGATAAAATTGGTGTTTACATCATGGCCATTGCGGGCTATAATCCCGAGGAGGCTTCTAAGCTTTGGGAACGCATGAAAGCAAATAGTGAGGGGGAAAAGAGTCCCCCAGCATTTTTAAGTACACATCCTTCAAACGATTCTCGTATAGAGAATCTTCGAGAATTAGCGCCATTAGCCAAGGCAGAGGCTGAAAAATTTGGCGTTACAAGTTTTCGTAAAAATTGATATATCGCAAAATAAATCCCTAAATTTAAAAAATGCTAACCAATAGCAATTTTTATGAAGGTATTTAAAAAAGGAAGTCCAAAGCTTATCAAAGCTTGGGCTTTTTATGATTGGGCAAATTCTGTATATCCTCTAGTTATAAGCACTGCGATTTTCCCCATCTACTATTCTAATATGTCCAGCTCGTTTGCCAACTCAGAGGGGGATATTTCATTTCTGGGAATATCTTGGAATCCAACTACATTATACGATTATACACTCTCCATATCATTTCTTATTGTGGCTTTTTGCTCGCCTATTTTATCCGCAATTGCAGATTATACGGGCAATAAGTTGAAATTTCTTAAAGCATTTTGTTTGATAGGGGCGCTTTCTGTCATGGCACTTTTCTTTTTTAAAGGCGAATCTACACTTTGGGTAGCTTTGACATTTACCGTTTTGGCAAGCATTGGTTTTTGGGGCAGTCTTGTTTTCTACAACGCTTATTTACCAGAAGTTGCCCATCCTGAACAACAAGACCAGGTCAGTGCCAAAGGCTTTATGTATGGTTATGCAGGCTCTGTCATACTGCTGATTTTCAGCTTGGTATTAATCCAAAAACCAGACTGGTTTGGAATCACCGATCCTACTTTCGCCCCCCGAATCACCTTTGTATTGGTGGGAATTTGGTGGCTTGGCTTTGCGCAATTCACTTACAAACGCTTGCCTAATAATATTTTCAACCATAAACCTGATAAAGATTATATATGGAAAGGTTTTTTAGAGCTACGGTTGGTTTTAAATTCCTTAAAAGAACACGCACAACTTAAATTTTTTCTTATTTCTTTCTTTTTTATGAGTGTGGGCGTACAAACCATTATTTTGATGGCTGGAATTTTTGGTAGTAAAGAATTGGGATTGCCAACACTAAATTTAATTTTAACCATTTTGATTGTTCAAATTGTTGCCATTTTTGGTGCATTTTTCTTTTCCAGACTTTCAAAAAAAATAGGGAATCTTGCAACCCTAAAAATAACGATGGGTATTTGGGGAATGGTTTGTTTTATTGCTTTCATTCTCGATAAAAGCCTTCCTAATGTGGATAATTATTTTTATGCCATGGGAATTATTTTGGGATTTGTTTTGGGAGCTACCCAATCGCTAACGCGATCCACGTTTTCAAAGCTTCTGCCTGAAACCCATGACCACGCCACTTATTTTAGTTTTTACAATGTCACCGAACAAATTGCGGTTGTATTGGGTATGTTTATTTTTGGATTTTTAGTAGCTTTAACAGGTTCCATGCAATATTCAGTTATGGCCCTGGCTGCTTTCTTTCTTGTTGCCTTTATAATGCTGTATTCGGTCAAAAAAATGAACTAGATGAATACTTTTTGAGCTTGGCACAGGAATTGTCATTAAGTTGTATAAATGTACTTTAGTTTTCACACTTTAAGGTGTCGTGGGCGGCTAAATGTTTATATAACTAAAATGTTAATCAATGTCAGCATGACATTTTGACCATTATATACTATGAGTAAATCAAGATATAAAATAATTGACAATTTGTCACTTCAGGATTTTGATGAAAATTCAGAATTAATCCCACTAATGACGACCGAGGATGAGGAACTTATTAAAAATGAATCTCTTCCAGATTCAATTCCAATACTTTCCTTGCGCAATACTGTACTTTTCCCTGGTGTTGTGATTCCAATCACAGCCGGTCGTGATAAATCTATTAAACTCATCAATGATGCCAATAAAGGCTCAAAGGTTATTGGAGTAGTGGCCCAAAAAGACGAAAGTGTAGAAGATCCGAATTTTGAAGATGTACACAAGGTAGGAACTGTTGCACGAATTTTAAAGGTATTAAAAATGCCTGATGGGAATACGACTGTGATAATTCAAGGTAAAAAACGTTTTGAAATTGCTACACCTGTTTCAGAAACACCCTATATGACTGCCAAAATTAAAGCGGTAGCAGAAGTTGCTCCACAAGGCCATAATGACGCATTTAAAGCTGTCATTGAGTCTATCAAAGATTTGTCCTTAGAAATCATAAAGCAAAGTCCAAATATCCCTAGCGAAGCCTCATTTGCCATCAAAAACATTGAAAGCAATTCTTTCTTGATAAATTTTGTGTCTTCAAACATGTCGGTTTCCGTTGCAGAGAAGCAAAAATTACTTGAAATTAATGATTTACACCAGCGTGCATTACAAACGCTAAAGCACATGAACGTGGAATTTCAGCGCTTGGAGCTAAAAAATGACATTCAATCCAAGGTCCAACACGACATGAGTCAACAACAACGGGAATATTTTCTACAACAACAAATGAAGACCATTCAAGAGGAGTTGGGCGGTGTGAGTTATGAAGAAGAAATTGAAGCCATGAAATCAAAGGCAGAAACCAAATTGTGGGATGATAAAACAAAAGCTCATTTTGAAAAGGAGATTGGAAAACTTCAGCGCATGAATCCTCAGGTGGCGGAATATTCAATACAACGCAATTATTTAGATTTATACTTAGATTTACCATGGAATCATTTTAGCGTTGACAATTTAGATTTAAAACATGCTCAAAAAATATTGGATCGGGATCATTTTGGCCTAGAAGAAGTAAAAAAACGCATTATTGAATACCTAGCAGTTTTAAAACTGCGAAACGACATGAAATCCCCTATTTTGTGTTTACAAGGACCTCCTGGCGTTGGAAAGACTTCTCTTGGCAAATCTATTGCAGAAGCGCTTGGAAGAGAATATGTTCGTATTTCTTTAGGAGGCCTACGTGACGAAGCTGAAATAAGAGGTCACAGGAAAACCTACATTGGAGCCATGCCTGGACGAATTTTACAAAGTCTTAAAAAGGCAGGTACTTCTAATCCTGTTTTTGTTTTGGATGAGATCGATAAGTTGTCAAATTCTCATCAAGGGGACCCTTCCTCAGCCATGTTAGAGGTGTTAGATCCTGAACAAAACGCTGAGTTTTATGATAACTTTCTAGAGATGGGTTATGATTTATCTAAGGTTATGTTTGTAGCCACTTCTAACAGTTTAAATAACATACAGCCCGCCTTGTTAGATCGTATGGAAATTATTCATGTCAATGGTTACACGATTGAAGAAAAAGTGCAAATTGGAAAAAAGTTTTTACTGCCAAAACAATTAAAAGAACACGGTTTAGGGGCTAAAGATTTAAATATTGCTCAACCTCAATTGGAGAAAATAGTGGAGGGCTACACTAGAGAGTCGGGCGTTAGAGGACTTGAAAAGCAAATTGCTAAAGTAGTACGTTATGCTGCTAAAAATATTGCCATGGAATCATCTTATAATGTTAAAATTTTATCTACAGATCTTAAGGAAGTTTTGGGTGCCCCAAAATTAGCACGCGATCGCTATGAAAACAACAATGTAGCAGGTGTTGTGACAGGGCTTGCATGGACTCGCGTAGGCGGTGATATTTTGTTTATTGAATCTATTCTCTCAAAAGGTAAAGGCACCCTTAATATTACAGGTAATTTAGGCAAGGTCATGAAAGAATCCGCTACCATTGCAATGGAATATATTAAATCCAATGCAGATGATTTCGGAATCAAAAGCCAAGTCTTTCAAAATTATAATGTTCATATTCATGTACCCGAAGGCGCGACTCCAAAAGATGGACCCAGTGCCGGAATTACTATGCTAACCTCTTTGGTATCTTTATTTACACAGCGAAAAGTAAAGAAAAGTATTGCCATGACGGGAGAAATAACGTTGAGAGGAAAAGTTTTGCCTGTAGGCGGTATCAAAGAAAAAATTCTAGCTGCCAAACGTGCTAAAATTAAGGAAATCGTACTTTCTGAGGCGAATAAACCTGATATTGATGAAATTAACTCTGATTATTTAAAAGGATTGAAGTTTCATTATGTTTCTGAAATGCGTGAAGTCATTGAAGTGGCCATTACAAAGACAAAAGTACAGCACGCCAAATCACTTTAGTATTCCCGAAAGCGTATTTTGAAGTTGGCTAAAATAAAGTCTTTAAAAGCCCGTTTTGTAATAGAATTGGTTATTTTTGACTTTTAATGAGGACCTTATTTTGGCTTTTTTTTGTTTGGGGTATAACAGCACCTGTTTTTGCTCAATTGGGTGGTAATGCAACCTACCAATTTTTAAATTTAATATCATCACCTCGACAAGCCGCTCTTGGCGGTAAAATCATAACAAATGTAGATTATGACGTGACTCAAGGCCTGTATAATCCTGCTACCATTAATTTGGAAATGGACAATCAATTGGCCTTAAATTATGCCAATCACTTGGGCGATATTAGTTATGGGACAGCTGCCTATGCCTACACTATTGATAGAAGAGTTCAAACTTTTCACGCAGGCATCACCTATGTTAACTATGGAAGTTTTGATGGCTATGATGAAAATGGAAACAGCACAGGCACCTTTACAGGAAATGAAACAGCCTTGTCATTTGGTTACGCCTTTCAAATCGGTTTTTCTGATTTTTATGCTGGGGCCAATATTAAGTTAATCTCCTCAAAACTTGAACAGTACAGTTCCCTAGGGGGGGCTTTAGATTTTGGATTGATATACATCAACGAATATCTTGAATTTAATGCAGCGCTTGCAATTAGAAACCTAGGGACTCAATTCACAACATATGCTGGATTGAATGAGCCACTTCCTTTTGAGATTGATTTAGGCTTCAGTCAAAAGCTTAAAAATGTTCCTATTCGTTGGCATTTGACATTTGAAAATTTACAACAATGGCCCATTGCAGCCGCTAATCCTGCTCGGGTTACAACTGATTTAAGTGGTAATCAAGCCCAGGAAGAAATAGGGTTTCTAAGTCAGTTAATTCGCCATACCATAGTTGGTGCTGAGTTGTTTCCAGATAGGGGTTTTAACATTCGATTGGGTTACAGTTTCAGACGGGCAGAGGAGTTGCGAATTTTAGAGCAACGTAATTTTTCAGGGCTTTCTTTTGGAATTGGAATTAAGTTTAATAAATTACGTTTTAGTTACACGCATGCACGCTATTCATCTGCTTCAAATACCAGTTTTTTAGGCGTACAAATAAGTTTATAACAGTGAAAAAAATTATCATCGCCATAGACGGCCATTCTTCAACTGGGAAGAGTACTTTAGCCAAACAGCTTGCGGAACATTTAGATTACATTTATATTGATTCAGGCGCCATGTACAGAGCCGTAACGCTTTATGCCATAGAAAATGGTTTTATTAGCAGTGATGGTTTTGATAAAATACGTTTGATTCAAAGTCTTTCAGGTTTACATATTGCTTTTAAGAAAGATAGTAGTAACAATGTCGCATTGTTTTTAAATGGCCAATTGGTTTCATCTAAAATCAGAACTATGGAGGTTTCCAATATGGTAAGTCAAGTTGCGGCCTTGCCAGAGGTTCGTAAATGCCTTGTTAAAGAACAGCGTTTAATGGGATTAAACAAAGGTCTTGTAATGGATGGTCGTGACATAGGAACCGTAGTGTTTCCGGATGCAGAGCTTAAAATATTCATGACGGCCTCAGCAAAAACAAGAGCGCTTCGTCGCTTTGATGAACTGTCCAATGGCGATGCATCTATTGATTATAAAACAGTCTACGAAAATATTATTTTCAGAGATAAAAAAGATTCTTCCAGAAAAAACTCTCCTTTATTAAAAGCAAAAGATGCCCGTGTCTTGGACAATTCTAAACTGGACCAACAAGCTCAATTTAAATTGGTGCTTTCATGGGTAAATGAATGTAAAAAAGAAACCCCCTAAAGTCAATAATTATAAATTCTAAGGGGTTTGAACTTACACTTTTGGAATTACCAGCTCCTGCCCTTAATCTAGACTCCTTAAAATCATGAAGCTATATATTTGTTCAACTTATGGAATAGTTGTATTATTGCACTCTTCTTGGTAAAAAAGGTTGGAGAGAAGAATAAAATAAACACTAACACTTCTATGTGTGTTGCATTAAATCCAGCCCACTTCACACATAGAATACAAATTTTAATCAGCAATGGCTGAAGAACAAACTACAAATCCAGAGGAGACCAATCAAGAAACTCCTGTTGTTGAAACAACAACTAACGAAGCTCAAGAAAATCCAGAGCAATTTTTAAAAGATTTTAACTGGCATAATTATGAAGAGGGCATTGACCCTGTAGCAGATGAAAAGCTCGATGAGTTCGAGAAATTAGTCGCTGAAAATTTTGTCGAAACATTGGACGATCAAGTTGTTGAAGGTACCGTGATTCACATGACCGATCGTGATGCTATCATAGACATAAAGGCAAAGTCCGAGGGTGTCATTTCACTCAATGAGTTTCGTTACAATCCGAATCTCGCTCTAGGGGATAAGGTTGAGGTATTAATAGATGTACGTGAAGATGCGACAGGGCAATTGATACTATCTCACAAAAAAGCTAGAGTTATCAAAGCATGGGATCGCGTCATCTCTGCTAATGAAACAGGCGAAATTGTCAATGGTTTTATCAAATGTCGTACCAAAGGTGGAATGATTGTCGATGTTTTTGGTATCGAAGCATTCTTACCAGGCTCACAAATTGATGTAAAGCCTATTAGAGATTATGATCAATATGTCAATAAGACAATGGAATTCAAGGTGGTGAAAATCAACCATGAATTTAAGAATGTTGTGGTATCACACAAAGCGCTTATCGAAGCTGACATTGAAATTCAAAAGAAAGAAATCATCAGCCAACTTGAAAAAGGACAAGTACTTGAAGGTGTGGTTAAAAACATCACATCCTACGGCGTTTTCATGGATCTTGGTGGTGTCGATGGTCTTGTTCATATTACAGACCTTTCTTGGTCTAGAATCAACCACCCAAGTGAAATTGTTGAGTTGGATGAAAAACTAAACGTTGTAATCCTAGATTTTGATGAAGACAAGTCAAGAATTCAATTGGGACTTAAGCAATTAAGCAAACATCCATGGGATGCCCTTGGTGAGGAAGTTAAGGTTGGAGACGAAGTTGAAGGAAAAGTTGTTGTGATCGCAGATTATGGCGCTTTTGTTGAAGTTGCAGAAGGTGTTGAGGGTCTCATTCATGTTTCCGAAATGTCATGGTCTACGCACTTGAGATCTGCTCAAGATTTTGTCACTGTAGGAGATGTTGTCAAGGCACAGATTATTACGCTTGATAAAGAAGATCGTAAAATGTCATTGGGAATCAAACAATTAAGTCCAGATCCATGGACCGATATTACTTCAAAATTCCCTGTTGGTCAACGCCATACGGGTATTGTAAGAAACTTTACCAATTTTGGTGTATTTGTAGAAATGGAAGAAGGTATTGATGGTCTTATTTATATATCGGATTTGTCTTGGACTAAGAAAATCAAACACCCTAGTGAATTCTGTACTATTGGTGATAATTTAGAAGTGGTAGTTCTTGAACTTGATGTGGAAGGTAGAAAATTAAGCCTAGGTCACAAACAGACCAAGGACAACCCTTGGGATAAATATGAGAATGAATTCGCGCTGAACACAAAGCACACAGCGTCAGTTTTTGAAATTGTAGACAAAGGGGCTACCGTTCAGTTTAACGATGATATTGTCGCGTTTATTCCTTCTAGACATTTAGAAAAAGAAGACGGTTCTAAGCTGAAAAAAGGCGAGGAAGCAGAATTTGTAATCATTGAATTTAGCAAAGAATTCAAGCGTGTTGTTGCATCTCATACAGGAGTGTTTAAAGCTCAAGAAATGAAGAATGTAAAAGCTGTTGTTAGAAAAGCTGCTAAATCTGCATCGGAATCCAAAACAACTCTTGGTGATGCCAATGAAGCACTTCAAGCTCTAAAGGATAAAATGGACACTAAATAGAGTTTAAAACCCATAAACATTAAAACCCTTCAATTTTCGAAGGGTTTTTTTATTTCCATGAATAAACTATCAATTTTAGAAATAATTAACTTTTTTTTTTAATTATAAAGAATTGAGTTGGTTAATTTTATCAAAAACTAATCATTTTAACAAACATGGATTTCCATTCGATTCCCGACGTATTCAAAATTAAGCAACTAATTCATCAAAAAAAATACCTAGTTGGTGGAGCACTTAAAGATTGGAATGGTCCTACTTCTGAAGTTTTTTCAACCATTTCTACCACTCCCGATTATGCACCAACGCTATTGGGTTCAATTCCTTTATTAGAAAAAGAACAAGCCATGGAAGCCCTTGAAGCAGCCTCTATCGCCTACAACAAAGGCCAGGGTCTCTGGCCAACCATGAAAGTTGCAGATCGCATTTCTTGTATGGAAAAGTTTGTCACTCAAATGAAGACCAAACGTACAGAAGTAGTCAAATATTTAATGTGGGAAATAGGTAAAAATTTAAAGGATTCTGAAAAAGAGTTCGACCGAACTGTCGATTACATTTACGATACCATTGACGACTACAAGCAATTGGATCGAACTTCAGCTAAGTTTCACAAGCATTCTGGAGTTTACGCTCACATTCGTCGTGGTCCTTTAGGAGTTGTATTGTGCTTAGGCCCATACAACTACCCACTTAATGAGACTTTTGCACTGTTAATACCTGCCCTAATTATGGGAAATACAACCATTTTTAAGCCTGCTAAGCTCGGGGTGCTGCTCTTAACTCCACTAATGGAAGCCTTTCAAAACAGTTTCCCGAAAGGGGTTGTCAATATTTTATTTGGAAGAGGTCGTACCTTGGCTTCGCCAATTATGGAAACAGGAAAAATTGATGTTTTAGCACTTATTGGGCATAGCAACTCAGCCAATGCATTGCAAAACACCCATCCAAAGAAAAACCGACTTCGTATTGTTCTCGGTTTAGAGGCAAAGAACCCTGCTATTGTATTACCAGATGCAGATTTAGATTTAGCTGTTAAAGAATGTATTACAGGCACCCTCTCATTCAATGGCCAGCGCTGTACCGCATTAAAAATACTATACATTCATGAGAGTATTTTTGAAGCTTTCAGAGATAAATTTTGCACAGAAGTAGATGCGCTTAATTTTGGCAATCCTTGGGAAGAAGGTGCCATGCTGACGCCACTTCCAGAACCAAATAAACCTGACTACATTCAAGGTCTAATAGACGATGCTATTTCAAAAGGCGCTAAAGTCCTCAATCGAAAAGGTGGCCAAAGAACTGAAAACTATATTTATCCCTCTGTAATTTATCCGGTAGATAAATCCATGAATGTATACCATGAGGAGCAATTTGGACCTGTCATTCCAATCATGACATTCAGTGATATTCAAAAACCCCTAGATGATATGGCTGAGTCGAATTATGGTCAGCAAGTGAGTGTTTTTGGTAAAGACACCAAGACTTTAGCGCCACTTATTGATTCCTTGGTCAATTTAGTGTGCCGGGTGAACTTAAATAGTTCTTGTCAAAGAGGACCTGACGTGTTTCCATTCACTGGAAGAAAAGATTCTGCTTTTAGTACACTGAGTGTTAGAGATGCCTTACGCTCATTTTCAATTCGGACGTTTGTTGCAGCCAAAGATAATCCTTATAACAGTGAAATTTTAAAAGAAATGTTAGAAGAAAAGCAATCTAATTTCATTAGTACGGATTACCTGCTTTAGAGATCAATAAATCATATGTCTATTCCTTTTTCGTTAGACTCCAAATGTGGAATTATACTTATTTTAATTTTTTTCCATTACCTTTGCGCTCGAATATGTTGAAAACATCATGAGCCAAAAAGTTTTACTGAATCAAAAAGAAGTAAACATCATCCTTCATCGATTGGCTTGTCAACTTATTGAAAAACACACCGATTTCTCTAACACCATTCTTGTAGGCCTTCAACCTAGGGGAAAATTCTTGGCTAATAGGCTCAAAGCTTTATTACAGTCTGATTATAACATAGCAAACGTGCAAATAGGTTGTCTTGATATTACTTTTTATAGAGATGACTTTAGACGTTCTAACAAGGTTTTACAAGCTAGTACAAACGAAATGGATTGTGTTGTTGAAGGCAGAAATGTGGTTTTTGTTGATGATGTTTTATACACCGGTCGCAGCATTCGTGCTGCTCTTACTGCCATTCAAGCCTATGGGCGGCCTAGCAGTATTGAATTGTTGATTTTGATTGACCGCAGGTTTAGCAGACATTTACCCATTCAGCCCGACTTTAGAGGACGTCAGGTCGATGCTATAGACAATGAAAAAGTCATTGTAAATTGGAAAGAAACTCACGGTGAGGACAATGTTTATTTGATAAAACAATAATTATGAGCACATTAAGTGTCGATCATTTGTTAGGAATAAAATATTTGAAAGCAGAAGACATTCAGTTAATTTTTGAAACTGCAGACCATTTTAAAGAAATCATTAACCGCCCTATTAAAAAGGTACCCTCCCTTCGTGATATTACCATTGCTAATTTATTCTTTGAAAATTCAACAAGGACTAAATTATCTTTTGAAATTGCTCAAAAACGCTTGTCCGCCGATGTCATTAATTTTTCTGCTTCACAATCTTCAGTAAAGAAAGGTGAAACCCTTATTGACACGGTTAACAATATTTTATCTATGAAGGTCGACATGGTTGTCATGAGGCATCCAACACCAGGAGCTGCTGCTTTCTTACAACAGCATGTTGATGCACGCATTATCAATGCTGGAGATGGCGCACATGAGCATCCAACACAAGCGCTCTTAGACACTTACTCCATTAAAGAAAAATTTGGAACAATAAAAGGTAAAAATGTTGTAATTGTAGGTGATATTCTTCACAGTCGTGTTGCTTTGTCCAATATTTTTGCTTTGCAACTTCTAGGCGCCCAAGTTATGGTTTGTGGACCAAAATCACTCATCCCTAAATATATTCGGGAATTGGGTGTAATTGTTGAGACGGATTTGAAAAAAGCACTCCAATGGTGTGATGTTGCAAACATGCTCAGAGTTCAAAATGAGCGTATGGAAGTCAGTTATTTTCCAAGTGTTCGGGAGTATACTCAACAATATGGTCTCAACAAAGAATTGTTAGATTCAATTGGAAAAGAAATTGTCATTATGCATCCAGGCCCCATTAATCGCGGAGTTGAAATTACTAGCGAGGTTGCAGATTCCAAACAAGCCATTATTTTAGATCAGGTTGAAAATGGCGTGGCCATAAGAATGGCAGTTACCTATTTATTGGCATCCAAAATTGAGTCTTAAATGAAATTTAAAGTTACAGACCACATTGCTTTGGTTTTTGAAAATCAAGCCAGCACAATAGATTTTTTCAAAACATTTGAGAAAATATACCCTAACATTCAGTCTAAAAACATCATTGTTTCATTGGCAGAGTTTCAGATTTCGGCTTCTGATTTTATTGAAAAAATTATAAAAATTTCTGAGCATCATCAAAAAGGTAAACGCTCTTTTGTGATTGTTTCTCCAAAAGCCGTTCCCGACAAGCTTCCAGAAGCCTTAATATGGGCTCCAACACTTCAAGAAGCCAAGGATCTCATTGAAATGGATGAAATGCAACGCGATTTAGGATTTTAAAATACTTTAAATTGAAATTAACAATTCTTGGATGCTACAGTGCCACCCCGCGCATTATTGCGCATACAACTTCGCAAGTTTTAGAAACACGTGGGCATCATTTCCTGATTGATTGTGGTGAAGGGACTCAAATTGAACTCAGACGTCACAAGCTAAAGTTTAATCAAATCAAGCATATATTCATTTCTCACTTGCACGGAGATCACTATTTTGGTTTGATTGGTTTGATTTCAACCTTTCGATTGTTAAAACGAGAAGTAGACTTAAATATTTACGGGCCTAAAGGCCTGAAAGAAATTATCACTTTACAACTAAAATTATCTAATTCCTGGACAAATTTCAACTTGATTTTTCATGAACTAGATGCAAAGGATTCACAATGTATATTTGAAGATGATAAAGTTGAAGTTCACACCATACCCCTCGATCACAAAGTGTATACAAATGGTTTTCTATTCAAAGAAAAACTGTTTGACAGAAAGTTACTTATTGATAATGCCGAAGCTAAAAATATTGATGTTGCCTATTACCGAAAATTAAAACAAGGCGCTGATGTTTACAACAAGGACGGTGTTCTTATTAAAAACACAGAAGTAACAACTGATGGCCGCATTCCAAAACGCTATGCGTTTTGTAGTGACACGGCTTATTCTGAGGCTATTATTCCAATAATTCAAGGCGTAGATGTAATGTACCACGAATCTACTTTCCTAGAGGACCAAGCAGCGCTGTGCGCAAAAACCAAGCATTCAACAGCCAAACAAGCTGCGGCTATTGCAAATAAAGCAAGGGTAGGACGGCTCATCTTAGGGCATTATTCATCGAGATACAAGGATTTAGAACCTTTCAAAAATGAAGCGATGACCGTTTTTAAACAAGTAGCCCTAGCCAAAGACGGTAAAATATTTCATATTTAAGAAAATTCTCAAGCCTTTTTTATTCAAAAGCCAAAGCAGGTTTAAAAAACAGAGTTTATAATCTTCTATTTAAATATATCTAATTAAAATTTTACTTATTAAAAATGTGATAAAAAGAATGGTCAATGTCTGTAAAACTCCTTTTTTTATTTCCAATTCTCTGGAGATACTAACGATATAGGACAATCAGTTGTACAAGTCTATAAATTTTTTAAAACTTTTCAAATACGCCAAGGCCAAATAATGCAAAATCGTATTTGACAGGGTCAGTTTGGTCAAACATCCTGAGGTTTTTATCAAGCTCTTTAACGGCTTTGGCATCATTTTGATGACGTTTCAATAATCCAAGTTTTCTGGCTACATTTCCTGAATGNANATCNAGTGGGCATGAAAGTTGNGCGGTATTTAAATTTTTCCATATTCCAAAATCAACCCCNGAANTACTGGGCCTTACCATCCACCTTAAAAACATATTGATGCGCTTGGCTGCTGAATTTTTTAANGGGTCACTGATGTGCTTCTCAGTCCGTTTTAAATGTTCAATTTCAAAAAAATGATTTTTAAAATGGTGTATTGAGTTTTGTAAGNTGNTTTTTTCTGCATATTTTNAAAANACGGATTCCATNCCGCCATAAGTCGTATAAATATGTTTTAAACTTTTAATAAATTGAACCGCATCATGGGCATTAAAAGTTCGATGAACAAACCCCTCAAACACATTCAAATCATTGGATTGGTGTGAGCAGATAAAATCGTAGGGAGCATTGTCCATACGTTGCATCAAGTATTTGGCATTTTGGATTATGCTTTTTCGATTGCCCCATGCGATTGTAGCCGTTAAAAAAGCGGAAATTTCAATGTCCTCTTTTTTGGAAAATAAATGAGGAATTTGAATCGGATCGCTCTCAATAAATTTATTGGTATTGTACTGCTTAACTTTGGCGTCTAAAAATTGTTTAAGGGCATCAAAACTTAGACCATTGTAGGATTTATTTTGATACTTTTCCATCTGTCATGGTGATTTTTCGATCTGCCATTGCAGCCAACTCTTCATTGTGGGTAACAATAATAAAAGTATGCCCGTATGCTGCTCTGAGTTCAAAAAACAATTGATGGAGTTGTGTCGCAGATGCACTGTCTAAATTTCCAGAAGGTTCATCAGCCAAAACAACCAATGGGTCGTTAATCAACGCTCGAGCAACAGACACTCTTTGTTGTTCACCTCCTGAAAGTTCACTGGGCTTGTGATGAAGACGCTTGCCTAAACCTAGAAAATCTAATAACTCCTTTGCCTTTAGCTCTGCCTCTTTTTCTGAAATTCCTTTTATGAAAGCGGGGATACATACATTTTCCAGAGCGGTAAATTCTGGTAAAAGTTGGTGAAATTGAAAAATAAAGCCAAGGTGATTGTTTCTAAATTTCGCCAAATCATTTTCATTTAAACTATTGATGTCTTTGTTGTCAATTTCCAGCGTAAAATCCTCTTTTTTAGAAGGTGAAACAAGGGTGCCTAAAATCTGAAGCAAGGTTGTTTTTCCGGCGCCAGAAGCCCCAACAATTGAAACGACCTCTCCCTTTTTTATTTCCAAATTAACGCCTTTAAGCACATGGAGATTGCCATAATACTTATGAATGTTATTCGCTTGAATCATGTTTGTAAATTTAAAGAATCAAAGCCTGATGTACAATCAAATATTAATATTTTAAAAATTTCTTTTACTAACTTAGTACTCTCAATAATCTCATGTTATGAATCAAGCAATTTTTTGCGGTGGCTGCTTTTGGTGTACCGAAGCAGTTTTTAAGCGACTTAAAGGAGTATCTAGTGTTAAATCTGGATATATAGGCGGATTTATTAAGAACCCGGCATACCGTGAGGTTTGTCAAGGCACAACGGGACATGCCGAAGGTATTCTCATTAATTACAATATTAATGAAATATCTTACGAATCCCTTTTGGAAGTCTTTTTTTCAACACACAATCCTACCACTGTGAACCGCCAAGGTAACGATGTAGGAACTCAATACCGCTCTGCTATCTTTTACACTTCCGAAAGTCAAAAAGAAACAGCAGAACAATATATATCGTTTTTAGAAAGTTCAAAAGTCTTTTCAGATCCGATCGTAACCACAGTTGAGCCATTAGATGTTTTTTATGATGCTGAAGAAAACCACCATGATTATTACGATCAAAATAGCCAAAAATCCTATTGTCAGTTTGTGATTTCACCCAAGATAAAACTCTTGAATCAGCGTTTTAAAGAAAAGCTTAAATCAGAAGAAACTTAACCTTCTCAAAAAACACCAAAAACTCATTCTTAGTCTGTTGTTTGGTGCATTAGGTTATGTTTTTTTGTATTTC
>NZDM01000004.1 GCA_002690085.1 Flavobacteriaceae bacterium | reverse complement strand
TACGGCTCGGCCTATTTGGCCAAAATGGTTGGTCAAAAGAAAGCTCGAGAAATATTCTTTTTGGGACGAAATTACAGCGCTCAAGAGGCATACGAAATGGGCATGGTCAATGCGGTTATTCCCCATGATGAGCTTGAAGTTACCGCTTTTAAGTGGGCACAAGAAATTTTACAGAAATCCCCAATTTCGATTAAAATGCTAAAGTTTGCCATGAATCTAACGGATGATGGTATGGTTGGGCAGCAAGTTTTTGCGGGTGAGGCTACACGATTGGCTTACATGACAGATGAGGCCAAAGAGGGACGCGATGCGTTTTTGGAAAAGCGGCCTCCCAATTTTAATAAAAAATGGATTCCTTAAGATGGCAACTTTAAAGACCTGGATATCTGCATCACGGCTAAGAACGCTACCACTCTCAATTTCTGGTGCATTGGTCGGGTCTAGCTATGCTTATTTTCTAGGTTTTTTTGACGGTTTGATTTTTACACTCATTATTTTAACCACCCTAAGCTTTCAAATATTGTCCAATTTGGCAAATGATTATGGTGATGGCATCAAAGGTACCGACAATCATTCTCGTATTGGCCCTGAAAGAGCAATACAGAGTGGTGCTGTCACCCCGAAGCAAATGCGACTTGCAGTTATTTTAAACACCCTCATAAGCATTGGCTTAGCCATTGCATTGATTTGGTTTTCTTTTGGCGTTACGCATCTAATTACTTCCATAATCTTTTTAATCTTAGGAGGTCTATCAATATGGGCAGCAATTTCTTATACAGTTGGTAATGCTGCTTATGGCTATAGAGCCTTAGGAGATTTGATGGTATTTTTGTTTTTTGGATTGTTGAGTGTTTTTGGCACTTTCTTTTTATTTTCAAAGCAAATTGATATTAGGCTCTTGTTACCTGCCTCTGCAGTTGGACTTTTAAGTGCCGCTGTTTTGAATCTAAACAATATGCGAGATTTAGAGTCTGATAAAAAATCAAATAAATATACCCTTGCAGCTTATATGGGGCTTAAAAATTCTAAGATATACCATTTTTTATTGATTCTATCAGCGATCGGGCTTATGATTGCGTTTCAAAGCATTATGTCTTTTTCTTATTTAATGCTTTTCAGTTGGGTTGCTTTTGCGCCGCTATTGATTCATCTAAAAATTGTCTATGGTATCAAAAATCCAAAGCGATTTGACCCTCATCTTAAGTTGGTGGCCCTATCAACATTTGCGATGTCTCTATTGTTCGCTTCTGTACTGGTGATTGAACAATTGCAACAACTTTCCTAACGAATAATGAAGGCTACCTTTTTTAAATACCAACTGCAGTTTAAACAAGCCAGTGGTACCTCCAGAGGGGTGCTAACCTCCAAGGACACTTGGTTTCTTAAGATACAAGATGCCAATCAAATGGGTATTGGTGAGTGTGGCATGTTCAGAGGCTTGAGCTGTGATGATCGACCTGACTTCGCAGATAAACTGGATTGGGTTTGTGAAAATATCAAATTAGGTCAAGAAGCCCTGTTGGAAGAATTGTCAGAATTCCCAGCCATTCAATTTGGTTTGGAAACCGCCTTTTTAGATTTAAACGTCGATAAATCTTTTGTTTTATTTCCTTCAAAATTCACAGAAGGGCAAGCAGAAATTCCAATCAATGGTTTGGTTTGGATGGGAAATATAGATTTTATGAAATCTCAAATTCATTCAAAAATTGCTTCTGGTTTTGATTGTATAAAGATTAAGATTGGTGCCCTCGATTTTGATACTGAATTCAAACTACTTCAATCCATTAGACAAGAATATGACGCCAATACCATAGAAATTCGTGTTGATGCCAATGGTGCCTTTTCGACGGATGAAGCACTAGACAAATTAAAACGTCTTTCCGATTTACAACTACATTCCATAGAGCAACCCATTGGCTCAGGCCAAATTGAAGCCATGGCTGAGCTTTGTGCAAATTCACCTTTGCCAATTGCATTGGATGAAGAATTAATTGGGATTCATGATGTAACAAAACGCAATTATCTGCTACAAACAATAAATCCCCAATTCATCATACTAAAACCGACACTTGTTGGTGGTTTTTCTGGTAGTCAGTCCTGGATTGATTTGGCAGAATCCCATTCGATAGGGTGGTGGATAACAAGTGCTTTAGAGAGCAACGTTGGTTTAAATGCCATTGCACAATGGACTTACCAATTGGACGTACATCGTCCGCAAGGATTGGGTACAGGAGCCTTATTTACCAATAACTTGGTCTCACCCTTGAAAATAATAAATGGAAGGTTGTCATATGATCCTTCGAATAAATGGAAATTAAATTTATAAATTATGTATATAAAACAGGCTTTTAAAATAGAAAATGATTGGTGGCTTTACATTGTTGGATTTCTCATTGTTGTTGTAGGAATTGTTTTGGGTCAAATTCCATTGACCATCGCGATTGTTATGGAATCACTAGGAAACGACTCCGTGGCTGCTATTGATGACCCTTATGAGTTGATGGGAGTATTGGATTCAAATTTAAGTTTATTTCTAATGTTATTGACCTATGCAGGAGGCTTAGTAGCAGTATTTTTTACTGTGAAGTTCATACATAAACAAAGCTTGGTCAGTTTGACCACCTCCAGAGAGAAAATTGACTGGGGTCGGTTTTGGTTTGCATTTATATTTTGGGGTGCCATTACCATTGGTTTTATTGGCGTAGAGTATTTTTCTAACCCCGAAAATTATGAGTTTAATTTTCAATTGGTTCCATTTTTAATTCTTGTCTTGATTGCCGCTCTCTTAATTCCTTTGCAAACGAGTTTTGAGGAGTATCTGTTTAGAGGCTATTGGATGCAAGGTTTGGGTATTTTGGCAAAAAACCGCTGGGTTCCATTGGTATTAACATCAGTAGTTTTTGGTGCAATGCATTTGGCTAATCCCGAAATTGAAAAGTTAGGTTACATTCTTTTGGTTCATTACATTGGAACTGGTTTCTTACTGGGCATTATGACATTGATGGACGAAGGTTTGGAACTCGCTTTAGGATTTCATGCTGCTAATAATTTAGTGGCTTCGTTATTAATCACTGCCGATTGGACTGCTTTTCAAACCAATTCTATATTTAAAGATATTTCCGAGCCAACAATGGCTGGTTTTGAAGTATTTATCCCTGTTTTTATCGTTTACCCTGTAGTTTTATACGTATTTTCAAAAAAATACAATTGGTCTGATTGGAAAGAAAAATTATTTGGTAAGGTAGTCAATGATTAATTAGCGTTCATTTGGAATACACGCCTGGTCATAATACACCCCATACGTCCTTTGAGATCAATGGTCGACGCTACAATGCTAAATCCATAAAAACCTTAGCATTCAATCACGTGGCCAATGGTTCACAAAATGAAATTCAACTTGGTAACTTCATTCTCGAATGGGTAAACGACATTGATTTTATTGCCATACAAACATCCGGAACCACATCAACTCCAAAAGTAATTCGTATTCCCAAAGCTTCGTTTATTAATTCTGCGAAAGCAACCGCAACTTTTTTTGGCTTAGATGCTGGAGATTCAGCGCTTTGTTGTTTGCCGTTTTCTTTTATCGCTGGTAAAATGATGTTTGTTCGCGCTTGGGTTTTAGGTTTAAAATTAGACATCATTGAACCTTCATCATATCCTTTGGAGCATTTATCTGAAAAGTTTTATGATTTTTCAGCCATGGTGCCCCTACAACTTCAAAATTCAATTTCAAAAATCAATCAAATCAAAACCCTTTTGGTGGGCGGTGCCAGTGTATCAGAGGCATTGGCTTTAAAATTAAAGGGGCACACCACAACTGTATTTGAAACCTTTGGAATGACCGAAACGGTGAGTCATATTGCGGCTAAGAACTTGTCATTGGGGGAATCTTTTTTTGAGGTTTTACCAGGGATCGAAGTCACTCAGGACGAGCGGGACTGTCTTGTCGTTTCAGCTCCTCAACTAAGCACTAAAACATTAACCACTAACGATGTGGTTTCAATTGTTTCGGACACTGCTTTTAAATGGTTGGGTCGCTATGATAATGTCATCAATTCGGGCGGCGTTAAAATTCATCCAGAACTGCTTGAGAAAGAACTTCAAAAACAGCTTAAAGTTCGGTTTTTTATTGCCGCTTTAACGGATGAAACCCTCGGCCAAAGGGTGGTATTGATTATTGAAGGGAAAGTAAAGAAATTGGAACTTGATTGGCATCAAATAGATCCCATAAAACGCCCCAAAAANATTTATTTNGTTCCTNTTTTTTCAGAAACACGCTCCGGNAAAATACAACGTCAAAAAACTTTAGAGTTGTTAAACTTGAATCAGNCCTAAATTGAAATCTTTTTCAATTGGAGCGTGNTTGGCTGCCTCAATACCCATNCTGATCCAGTTGCGTGTTTCCAANGGNTCAATNACTGCNTCNGTCCAAAGTCGGGCNGCTGCATAGTAGGGNGAGNCCTGNGCATCGTATTTTTCCTTGATATTGGAAAGCAANTCAGCTTCTTNTTGTTCTGTGATTTTTTGCCCTTGTTTTTTAAGNGCTGCAGTTTCAATTTGTAATAACACTTTAGAAGCACTGTTGCCACTCATTACCGCAAGTTCAGCACTTGGCCATGCGACAATCAGTCTTGGATCATAAGCCTTGCCGCACATGGCGTAATTTCCAGCCCCGTAACTGTTTCCAATGATCACAGTAAATTTAGGTACCACAGAGTTGCTGACGGCATTAACCATCTTAGCACCGTCTTTGATGATGCCACTGTGTTCACTTTTACTGCCCACCATAAATCCGGTTACGTCTTGTAAAAACACCAGTGGAATTTTTTTCTGATTACAATTCGCTATAAAACGGGTTGCCTTATCAGCACTGTCGTTGTAAATGACCCCACCAAATTGCATTTCACCACTTTTAGTTTTTACCAACTTACGTTGATTTGCAACAATACCAACAGCCCAACCATCGATGCGTGCATAAGCTGTGATGATTGTTTTACCATAGCCTGCTTTGTATTCTTCAAATTCAGACTTATCAACCAAACGTTTGATAATTTCATAGGTATCGTACTGGTCTGCTCTAGAGTGGGGAAGAATCCCAAATATAGCGTCTGGGTTCTCTTTAGGCTTAACCCCCTTTACTCTATTGAATCCTGCAGTTTGAGCCGCTCCAATTTTTGCCATAATGGCTTTTATTTTATCCAGCGCATCTTTATCATTTTTGGCTTTGTAATCTGTAACGCCACTAATTTCACAATGGGTGGTGGCACCTCCAAGGGTTTCGTTGTCAATGTTTTCTCCTATTGCTGCCTTGACCAAATAACTGCCGGCAAGAAAAATACTGGCTGTTTTATCCACAATGATAGCCTCATCACTCATAATAGGTAAATAGGCTCCTCCAGCCACGCAACTGCCCATAATGGCTGAAATTTGTGTAATACCCATGCTACTCATTTGGGCATTGTTTCTAAATATACGTCCAAAATGCTCTTTATCAGGGAATATTTCGTCTTGCATAGGTAAATAAACGCCTGCAGAGTCCACTAGGTAAAGTATGGGAAGTTTATTCTCAATGGCAATTTCTTGGGCTCTCAAATTCTTTTTAGCGGTAATGGGAAACCAGGCGCCAGCTTTTACAGTGGCATCATTGGCGACAATAACACATAGGCGTCCAGAAACGTGGCCTATTTTAACAACCACCCCTGCAGATGGACAGCCACCGTGTTTAGCATACATGCCCTCACCAGCAAAAGCACCTATTTCGATAGCTTTAGATTTGGGGTCTAAAAGGTAGTCAATTCGTTCCCGTGCGGTCATTTTACCCTTGGCATGTTGTTTTTTAATTTTTGTAGTGCCACCTCCAAGTTTCACTTTTACAAAGCGCTTCCGCAAGTCTGATAAAAGTAATTTGTTCTGGTCTTCGTTTTTATTGAAGTTTAGGTCCATACCGTGTTGTCTTTGAAACAAAAGTAACAAATATCTTCAGTTCATTGATTTTGTTTAACGAAGATTTACAATTCTAATTTTTAACGCCAATAAAGAAATAAGTTTCGGCGATAAACTAATCCTCTAAAAGTGGTCTTTCAATTTCTTCTGAAGTAATGTTTAAATTGGAGTTCCCTGATGAAATTTTGATGACATCCTTGTCTATTTTTTTGAATTCCTTAGTACTGTTATTGTAATGGCCCACAGCAATGCCTAAAGTGTTGCCCAGTTTGTCATGATAGGTTTTATAAGCATTTAAATGGTTGGAGAGCTTACCAACATTTTTTAAAATATCATTAATTGAATCTTCAACTTTTAAATTATGTAATGCCTTGACCGTTATTTGTAGCATTGGAAATAAGCTCATGGGCGAAACAATCATAACTTTTTTTGTATAGGCGTAAGACACCAAATCACGTTGATTGATTTTTAAAGTTCCAACTCTACTGTTTAATAAATCTTGATACAAACCATCTGCAGGAATGAACATATAAGCGTAGTCAGTTGTATTTTCATTCGGTCTGATGTATTTGGCGGTTTCATCAATTCTTCCTTTGATATCCGATTTGAATTTCTTTTCCAAAGCCGCCAATTCATCTTTATTGGTACATTCAATCATCTTGTTATAATTGTCAAGTGAGAATTTTGCATCGATTGGAATGACATATTGCCCCACTCTAACTATGGCATCTACAGCCTCGTTATTTTGAAATGAATATTGCATTTGAAAAAGTTCAGGTGGTAAAACATTGGCCAATAAATTTTCGAGTTGAATTTCCCCTAAAATCCCTCTTTGCTTTTGATTACCTAAAATTTTCTCCAAGGTTTTCATTTGGTTGGCAAAACTCAAAACCTGCTCATTGGTACCTTTAATTTTTTCCAACTCAGAGGTCACATCCTTGATGACCTTATTGGATTCCTTAAACTGCGCCGTGATGTTAGAAGTTGAAGTCTTNTGAAAATCATTAATTTGTTTGTTGATNTCTTTTAATTTAGATTCAATTTCTNTTCTANTTTCTTTAGAATTNGCATCAATTTCCTTTCGTATGNCTTGTATTTGAGTACTAAGCGCATTAGAAAATTGAATTAAGTCGTTNGTAGAAGATGCATTTNTGTTTTTCTTTGAAGTGNACAAAAAATAAAGCAGTCCCAATATCACAACACATAAAAAGGTAATTAGTATTTCTATCATTTTATAATTAGTATTAAGTAATATATTGAGAGCTTATCATCTTGTTTTCACAGTTCATTCAAATTTAATAAAAAAGACTGATTTTATTTACTTTAAATTTATTTTATAAAACTTAATTTATTCACGATATTTGAATTTCAATTTGATAAGAAAAAAATGAATAAAAATACCGTACTGGCTTGGGCCACTTATATTATGATTTTTGTAGGCGTTGGGCTGATCGCTCTTGGTGCCTTTCGTTATAAAGAAATTGCTGGCTGGGGCTTCGCAGCTGTTGGTATTGGCTTCTTTGCCATTGCTTGGGTTTTTAATGCTTTAAAGGGTCGGGTTTAATGAGTGACGATAAAAAAATTATTTTTTCTATGACTGGGGTTACTAAAACCTTTCAAAGCGCCAATACCCCGGTTCTTAAAAACATTTATCTCAGTTTCTTTTATGGTGCTAAAATTGGCATTTTAGGACTCAATGGCTCTGGGAAATCCACCTTACTTAAAATCATAGCAGGGGTTGATAAAAATTACCAAGGTGATGTGGTTTTTTCACAAGACTATTCTGTTGGTTTTTTAGAACAAGAACCTGAATTAGATGCTGACAAAACAGTTTTAGATATTGTTAAAGAGGGTGTGGGTGACACCGTTGCCATCTTGGATGAATACAATAAAATTAACGATATGTTTAGCTTGGAGGAAGTTTATTCGGATGCAGATCGCATGGAAAAACTCATGAACCGTCAATCAGAATTACAAGATCAAATAGATGCTTCCAATGCTTGGGAATTAGACACCAAATTAGAAATAGCAATGGATGCTTTGCGCACCCCTGATAGTGATAAAAAAATTGGAGTACTCTCTGGAGGTGAACGCCGAAGAGTTGCCTTGTGCCGTTTGTTATTACAAGAGCCAGATGTTTTGCTTTTGGACGAGCCCACTAACCATCTTGACGCTGAGTCTGTACATTGGCTGGAACAACATTTGGCCCAATACAAAGGCACTGTAATTGCAGTGACACACGACCGCTATTTCTTAGACAACGTGGCGGGCTGGATTTTAGAACTCGATAGAGGCGAAGGTATTCCTTGGAAAGGGAACTATTCTTCTTGGTTAGATCAAAAATCCAAGCGTTTAGCACAAGAGAGTAAAACAGCTTCTAAACGTCAAAAAACCTTGGAACGGGAATTAGATTGGGTCCGCCAAGGGGCGAAAGGCCGTCAGACCAAACAAAAAGCCCGTCTTAAAAATTACGATAAATTACTAAATCAGGATCAGAAGCAATTGGATGAAAAGCTTGAAATTTACATTCCCAATGGCCCACGCTTGGGCACCAATGTGATTGAATCCAATGGAGTTAGCAAGGCCTATGGCGAAAAGTTACTATATGATAATTTAAATTTTAAACTCCCCCAAGCCGGTATTGTGGGCGTCATTGGACCTAATGGTGCTGGTAAAACGACAATTTTTAGGATGATCCAAGGTGAGGAAACGGCTGATAAAGGCACATTCAGTGTCGGTGAAACTGCAAAAATTGCTTATGTTGATCAAAGCCACTCAAATATTGATTTAGAAAAAACCATTTGGCAGAATTTTAGTGATGAACAGGATTTGATCATGATGGGAGGTCGTCAGGTAAATTCTCGTGCCTACCTAAGTCGCTTTAACTTTTCTGGCAGTGAGCAAAATAAAAAAGTAAAACTATTATCTGGAGGAGAGCGCAACCGCTTGCATTTGGCGATGACCTTAAAAGAAGAAGGCAACGTTTTACTATTAGATGAGCCAACTAATGACTTAGATGTCAATACGTTAAGAGCTTTGGAAGAAGGCCTTGAGAATTTCGCGGGCTGTGCTGTCGTCATCAGCCACGACCGTTGGTTTTTAGATCGAATTTGTACCCATATTTTAGCGTTTGAGGGCAACTCTGAAGTCTATTTTTTTGAAGGCAGCTTTAGTGAATATGAAGTTAATAAACGCAATAGACTTGGAGGTGACTTGACTCCAAAGCGAATTAAATACAAGAAGTTGATTCGCTAAAACACTTAATTATCTGTGGATTGCTCTTCATCAACATTTTTCTTTTTCTTTGGACCTTTTTTGTAGATTGGTAAAAGGTAGGAAAGGGTGTAACTAAAACCTGTTCCAATTTTTGTACTGTCGTAAGTGCGTCCAAACCCTGGGATATAAATGTTCTCAAAGTTATTTATTTTGGTATCAGCAATGCGCACTTTGAGTTGAACATTCAACCCTAAGAAAAAATTGTTAAAAAGTTCGGTTTTGACACCAAATAGCAACTCAACCCAAGCGGCGGTCAGTCCAGAAAATTGAATCCTTTCATCATTTGAAACTTCACCCCAAGTTTGATTGTTTGCATCGTAAATTGTATAACGTTCTCGAGTTTGGCTAAAACTTCCAATTCCAGCACGTAAGCCACTAAAAATCATATTTTCCATTCCTAGCCAGTTGCGGTATAGATTAAAGTCAATACCCGCTTTAAAATAGCTCCCTTTTGCATTAGAATCTAAAAAATAAGTATTTGTGGCTTTGTCCTCAAAACCTAATTCACCAGCCACATAAAGGCGTTTTGTAAGGCGATAATCCGCATTAATTTCAAAACCCGAATAGTCTGGATCGAAAGCAGTGCGCCCCAACCTACTTAAATCTATTCCAAAGCGCAGCCCGTACTTTTCTTTAAAAGCGGTACTGTCTTGAGAGAGTTCATTTTCATTGTCTTGCGCAAAAAGAGGCCCTGAAATTAAAAGAATTAACAGAAGTCTAATGTAGTATCTCGACATGTGTTTCATTTTCATTAGCGACTTCATTTATTGCAACAGAAGACACAATCATCCATAAATCCAGATCCGATTGTATTTCAAAGCTTTGAATTGTGAATACATTTTTATAACCACAGGCTTTTGAAACATATACGGATTCTGAAGTGTATGTAATTGTAATGGTGTCCGGATTTCCCTGCACAACACCATCAATAACACTGTAATTCTGATAAAGTTTAAATTGGGTTTGATTCTGACTCACATCCAATGGTAATTCGATTTTGTTTCTTGAACTAACAACTTCACCGTCCACTACAACTTCATTGCCTTCTGCATCCACCCCAATCGCGAACAAACCTGGGACGGTCTTGGTATCGCTGATATTTTCGATGTTAAAAAACTCTATAACCAAGGGTGAAGTTGTTTGCGTACTATCACTGCAAATGTCATCAGGCTCACAAGCTGGTAAAAATAAAATCAATCCTAAAAATAAAATACGTTTCATAAAAGATTTAAATTCTTTTTTCCAAAAGTACAACATTTTCTACATGATATGTTTGGGGAAACATGTCCACTGCTTGTGTTCTGGCCACTTTATAAGCTGCATCCATAAGTGCAAGGTCCCTTGCTTGGGTAGCGCTGTTGCAACTTACATATACTATTTTAGAAGGCTGAATTTTCAGAATTTGTTGAACAACCTCCTTGTGCATTCCATCTCTTGGTGGGTCTGTTATAACAACATCCGGGTGGCCGTGGGTTTCAATAAACGCATCGTTAAAAATTCGCTTCATATCACCCACAAAAAAATCAACGTTTTGAATCTTATTATGTAGGGCGTTTTCTTTGGCTGCTTTTATAGCATCGGGAACGGCCTCTATTCCAATAACTTTCCGTGCATTTTTGGCTACAAACTGTGCAATTGTCCCCGTGCCCGTATACAAGTCATAAACAATTTCATTTCCAGTGAGCCCTGCAAAATCTCTTGTAATTTTATACAAGTTATAGGCTTGTTCAGAGTTTGTTTGATAAAAGGACTTGGCATTTATTTTAAAATGTAAACCCTCCATTGATTCAACGATATAATCTCGACCGTGGTAACAAATAACCTTTTGATCGTAAATGGTGTCATTTCGTTTGGGGTTAACCACATAAAGTAAGGCGGTTATTTCAGGATGCGAAGTCTTGAGGAAATCAAGAACTGTCTCAATTTGTTTTTGTGTGGCCGTATAGAATTGTACAAGTACCATGATTTCTCCAATACTGCTTGTTCGAATCATGAGTGTACGGAGTACACCTGACTGGTTTCGAGGGTCAAAAAACGGGATATCATTGGAAGTAGCAAAGGATTTAAGGTCATTTCTAATACTGTTTGAGGGGTCGGCTTGAAGCCAACATTTATTAATGTCTAAGATTTTATCCCACATACCAGGAATGTGAAACCCTAAGGCGTTTCTGTTATCAATAGGCTGGTCGGAATTAATTTCGTCTTGCGAAAGCCAACGGGAATTGCTAAAAGAAAACTCCATTTTATTTCTGTAAAAAAATGGATTATTTGAGCCAAGTATAGCTGTTACTTCTGGTAATTCTACTTTTCCAATTCGTTGCAAATTATTGGTAACTTCTTTTTGTTTAAAAAACAGTTGTTTGGCATATTTCATATACTGCCATTTACAACCCCCACAGCTGCCAAAATGTTCGCAAGATGGGGCGGTTCTATCTTCTGAAAATTTGTGAAATTTGGTTGTTTTTGCTTCGTAATATCCTTTTCGTTTCTTAAAGGTTTGAACATCTACCACATCCCCAGGTATGGCATCTGAAAGAAAGACAATTTTTCCATCCGGGGCTTTGGCAACACTTTTGCCTTTTGCACCGGCATCAAAAACCTCGAGACCTTGGAATTCTTTTTTTCTATTTTTTTTATTTTTTCTGGGCATGCAGTAAAAATACTCAAAGAAATTAATTTAAGCTCTTGGAATTGTATGAAAAAAAATCCGCTATGATAATTTAGTCCAATCTTGGATTTAAACACTGTTTTATTTCAATAACAAAAAAAATCTTATTAATTTGCAAGATGTAGGATGATTTCTCTCCGTTAAAGAAGGAATGTTGTTTTCCAAATCTTAAAAGAAATATTTTTACAATGTCAGTTTTAAATGTAAATACCTCAGAAGAGGCTATTAAACTAGAGCATGTTCATGGCGCTCACAACTACCACCCTTTACCAGTCGTTTTAACAAAAGGTGAGGGGGTCTTTGTTTGGGATGTTGAAGGAAAGAAGTATTATGATTTTTTATCAGCGTATTCGGCTGTAAATCAGGGTCATTGTCATCCAAAAATAACAAAGGCGCTAGAAACACAGGCCAGACTATTAACTTTGACTTCTAGAGCTTTTCACAACAATGTATTAGGCCGTTACGAAGCTTATATCACCAAGTTATTTGGCTACGATAAAGTGCTTCCGATGAATACAGGTGTTGAAGGTGGTGAGACCGCCAATAAGCTTGCCAGAAAGTGGGGATACCTAAAAAAAGGCATCGAAAAAGACAAGGCCAGGATTATTTTTGCCAATGGTAATTTTTGGGGCCGTACCTTGGCTGCCATCTCATCTTCAGACGACCCTTTATCATACAGTGGATTTGGTCCTTTTATGCCAGGTTACGATCTAATTCCCTACAACGACTTAGAAGCATTAGAAAATCAATTTAAAGACCCTAACGTTTGTGCTTTTATGGTAGAACCGATTCAGGGTGAGGCTGGTGTTGTGGTCCCCGATGCGGGCTATATGTCTGGTGTTAGAACTTTGTGCGATAAATACAATGTTTTGTTTATTGCTGATGAAGTTCAGACTGGTATTGGTCGTACTGGCAAAATGTTAGCAACAGATTATGAAGTTGCACGACCTGATATTCTCGTATTAGGTAAGGCGCTATCTGGAGGTGTTTTCCCTGTTTCAGCTGTACTGGCTGACGATCCCGTGATGATGTGCATTGGTCCTGGAGAACACGGCTCAACATTTGGTGGTAATCCGCTTGCATGTGCTGTCGCTCATGCAGCCTTGGAAGTTATTGTGGATGAAAACCTTACGGAGAAAGCTTTCCATCTTGGTAATCTCTTTAGAGACCGTTTGAATGCTTACATTCAAAGCAGTTCCATTGTAAAACTCGTTCGTGGTAAAGGTTTACTCAATGCCATTGTAATAAACGACTCTGAGGACAGTGACACGGCATGGAATATTTGCCTTAAACTAAGAGATAATGGTCTTTTGGCCAAACCAACCCACGGCAATATCATCCGCTTTGCACCTCCATTGGTAATGACTGAGTCACAGCTATTAGATTGTGTGAATATCATCATTCAAACCTTAAAGACATTTGAAAAATAATATTTATTTTCTCCTTTCAATTTTAATACTTCAATCTAAAAACAATGAAATCCTATTTTTTCTACCTCTGCACAATTCTGATTTTTATGTCTTGTAATAAAAACACAAATAAACATACTGAAATTAAAATTCAATATCCCGAAACCAAGCAAGTGGATACTGTGGATCAATATTTTGAAACTTCAATTAAAGACCCATACCGATGGCTTGAAGATGACCGCAGCACAGAAACTGAAGCATGGGTGCGCAGTCAGAACGAAACCACTTTTGATTATTTAGATAAAATTCCATTCCGAAGCACTTTAAAAAAGAGTCTTGAAAAATTATGGAACTATGAAAAAATTGGCTCTCCCTTCAAAGAAGGTGATTATACTTATTTTTATAAAAATAACGGCCTTCAAAATCAATACGTCATATACCGTTATAAGAATGATGAAAGTCCCGAGTCAGCCACTGTTTTTTTGGATCCCAATACATTTAAAGAAGATGGAACGGTTTCCTTAGCTGGATTGAGTTTTTCAAAAAGTGGGCATCTTTTGGCCTATAGTATTTCTGAAGGCGGTAGTGATTGGCGCAAGGTAGTAATGATGGACGTTGCCTCAAAAAAAATTATAGGGGACACGTTAGTTGATATCAAATTTAGTGGCCTGTCTTGGTATAAAGATGAAGGATTTTATTATTCCAGCTATGACAAACCAAAGGGTAGTGCGCTTTCTGATAAAACAGATCAACACAAGGTCTATTACCACCAATTAGGAACGCCTCAGAAAAAGGATGTTTTAATTTATGGTGGTACAGCAGAAGAAAAGCACCGCTATATTGGCGCTACCGTTACAGAGGACAATCGTTATTTGTTTGTGTCATTGAGGGTTTCTACATCTGGTAATAAGTTAATTTTCAAAGATTTAACAAAGCCAAACAGTTCTTTCATTCCTATTTTAGAGCACACTGAGAGCGATACATATTTAATTGACAATGTAGGTGCTAAATTATTTTTTGTCACCAATTTAAACGCTCCAAATCAAAAAATAGTTTCTGTAGATGCGCAAAACCCAAGCCCAGAGCATTGGGTTGATTTAATTCCCGAGACAAAACATGTTCTGAGTGCATCAACTGCTGGGGGTTATTTCTTTGCAGAGTATATGGTAGATGCCATATCACAAGTAAATCAATATGATTATGATGGAAATTTTATTCGCGATATAAAACTTCCTGGAATTGGAAATGCTGGAGGTTTTGGAGGTAAAAAAGAAGACAAGGTAGACTTTTATTCGTTCACCAATTACAAAACGCCTGCAAGTATCTACACTTTTGATATAGAAACAGGTCTTTCGGAATTGTATTGGCGACCCGAAATTGATTTTAACTCTGATGGCTATGTGAGTAAGCAAGTTTTTTACGCCTCAAAAGATGGCACCAAAATCCCAATGATTATAACCCATAAAAAGGGGATCAATCTAGATGGTAAAAATCCTACAATTCTTTATGGTTACGGAGGATTTAACATCAGTTTAAATCCAAGTTTCAGCGTTGCTAATGCGGTTTGGCTTGATCAAGGTGGAATTTATGCTGTTCCAAATTTACGTGGTGGTGGTGAATATGGCAAAAACTGGCACACTGCTGGTACCCAAATGAATAAGCAAAATGTATTTGATGACTTTATTGCAGCTGCAGAGTACTTAATTTCAGAACAATATACCACATCAGATTATCTAGCCATACGCGGTGGGTCTAACGGAGGCCTTCTTGTAGGAGCCACCATGACCCAACGTCCAGATTTGATGAAAGTAGCATTACCCGCAGTGGGTGTCTTGGATATGTTGCGTTACCATACCTTTACAGCGGGTGCAGGATGGGCTTATGATTATGGAACAGCCCAAGACAGTCAGGAAATGTTTGCATATCTTTTAGGATATTCACCGGTTCACAATGTAAATAAAGGCATTTCCTATCCTGCAACTTTGGTAACTACAGGAGACCACGATGATCGTGTGGTCCCCGCTCATAGTTTTAAGTTTGCAGCAGAATTACAAAACAAACAATCCGGAAATAATCCGACCCTAATTCGCATTGAAACTGATGGGGGTCATGGTGCGGGAACTCCCGTTAGCAAGACCATCGCGCAATACGCCGATATTTTTGGATTTATACTTTTTAATATGGGTTATACCGAATTGCCATCGGAACAAAAATAATAGTTGCGATTTGTCAAAATACCATGGCAGTCGTTTAGGCAGACTGGTTCATTTCTTCAATGGCTTTTTCAAATTCTTTTTGGAATTCACTGAAATCGCCCGTAGCCAATACATAGATTGTATAAAGCAGATAAAGTACATTGACGATCAGAATGACCAATGCGACCGTTTTAGCCGTATTCATTGCACTGATACT
>NZDM01000003.1 GCA_002690085.1 Flavobacteriaceae bacterium | reverse complement strand
AGACATTGATTTTGAGATGTATCCAGATTTTTCAAATAAATTTCTATTGAAAGGTAATAATGAATCTGAGATTCGGTCTTTTTTCAAAGATGAAATCATTCGCTTTTTTGAAAATAATCATATTTATCACCTCGAAAGCAATGGTGAATCCCTCATTATTTTTGATAAAATTAAATTGGCGCGAACCGATGAAACCATTGCATTTATAAAATATGGTCAAGAACTGTCCAAAGTGTTGAACGGAAACCCCGTACAACAATAATTTACGTTGTTATTCGCCAATCTATTGCTTGACGTCCATTTAATTTTAAATAAGTATTGGCTTTGGTAAAATGCCTATTACCAAACCAGAAACCTCGGTTTGCACTCAGAGGCGAAGGATGGCCGCTTTCCAATATAAGATGGGTATTGGCATCAATCAATTTTCGTTTTTTACGTGCATAACTGCCCCACAATAAAAAAACCACATTGGTTGTATGCTTTGAAATGGTTCGAATGGTATAATCTGTAAATTGCTCCCAACCTTGATTTTGATGACTGCCGGCATGGGCCTCTTGAACCGAAAGCGTGGCATTGAGCAACAAAACACCCTGAGACGCCCAAGTTGACAAGTCTCCTTTTTGGGGCGGTGGAATTTGCAAATCCATTGCCAATTCTTTAAAAATATTTTTGAGTGATGGTGGCAAAGGTATTTCAGGATTTACAGAGAACGCCAAACCATTGGCTTGACCTGAGCCGTGGTAAGGGTCCTGCCCTATAATTACTACTTTTAAGTCTTTAAAAGCACATAAGTTAAACGCGTTAAAAATTTGATGCATGGGTGGGAAACAAAGAGACTGAGAATATGATTTCTCAATAAAAAGCTTCAAGGATTTAAAATACGGTTGTTCAAATTCTGAATTAAAAACGGACTGCCAGTCTTCATTAATTTGAAACATATTGTGATTTTTAGCGATCATAAATAAATGCTAACATGACAAATTTAAATTATATTTTAAACTTTAATAGCTAAATTTGTGTCGGTTTGAAAAGGTATGATTAAAATTTCTCAAAAAACGCTGGATGATTTAGAATTTGACGCTGTTATAGCCCAAGTTGCGTCGTTTGCTATCACTACTCTAGGGCGTGCAGAAATTGAGCAACTCATCCCCTATGCTATAAAAAAAGACTGCATTGAGACTCTAAATTTGGTGCACGAGTTTGTATCTTCCTTTGATAATGAAAATCGAATTCCCAACCACGGCTTTGACGATATTACAGAAGAATTAAAGCTGTTAAGTATAGAAAACAACTTTTTGGATGTTGAGCAATTTCGAAAAATCGCAGTGCTTTCCATTACTACCAATACACTTCTGAAGTTTTTTAAAAAATTTCATGAATATTATCCTCTGCTCTTTGAAAGTTCTGAGGCACTGGAAAAAACCATGGCAGTATCCAATCAAATCAATGGCGTGATTGATAAATATGGCGTCATTAGAAACAATGCTTCAGAGCGCTTGTATACCATTCGCAAGTCAATTCAGTGTGTTCGCACCAAAATAAATAGCAGTTTTAATTCGGCCTTGAATCATTACAACAGCGCTGACTATTTAGACGACATTAGAGAAACGGTCATGGAAAATCGCAGAGTACTAGCGGTGAAAGCCATGTACAGACGTAAAGTGAAGGGAAGTATTTTAGGCGCCAGTAAAACAGGGAGTATTGTTTATATAGAACCTGATGCAACCCACCAGCACCAGCGGGATCTTAACAATCTCGAATTTGAGGAAACTGAAGAAATCAAACGGATTTTGTTGGAGCTCACAGCCTTTGTGAGAGGCTTCAAACCTTTATTACAACAATACCAAACTTATTTAACCCGCATTGATATATTGTATTCAAAAGCAAAATATGCAAACACTATTGAAGGCATTCGACCCGAAATTAGTGAAACGCAAAGCCTGTATTTGAAAGATGCCTACCATCCTTTATTGTTGGTAGCCAACAAAAAAGAAAAAAAAGAAACCTTTGCCCAAACGATTGAAATGACCCCCGAAAGTCGAATTATTGTCATTTCTGGACCTAATGCAGGTGGAAAAAGCATCACCCTTAAAACTGTTGGGCTGCTACAATTGATGCTGCAATCGGGTTTACTTGTTCCTGTTCATGAACGTTCAAAAATGTGTTTTTTTGAAGGTATTTTGAGTGATATTGGAGACAATCAGTCCATAGAAAATCATTTGAGCACCTACAGCTATCGCTTAAAACAAATGAACTATTTTCTCAAAAAATGTAACAAGCAAACCTTGTTTTTAATCGATGAATTTGGAACAGGCAGTGATCCTGAACTGGGCGGGGCTTTGGCAGAAACTTTTCTCGAAGTTTTTTATGAGAGAGAGGCCTTTGGTATCATCACGACTCATTACAGCAATCTCAAGCTTTTGGCCAACGAATTGCCCCACATTCAAAACGCCAATATGTTATTTGATGAAAAAACACTATTGCCCATATTTAAGCTTATTATCGGACAAGCGGGCAGCTCTTTCACTTTTGAAGTGGCCCAAAAAAATGGCATCCCCTACAGTTTGATCAATCGTTCTAAGAAGAAAATAGAGCGGGGTAAAATTCGGTTTGATAAAACTATTGCGCGCCTTCAAAAGGAACGTTCAAAACTCGAAAAAACAGAACGGGCACTTAAACAAAATGAGGTTAAAAAAGGATTGGAAGCAGAAAAACTGGAATCTACCAATCAAAAAGCTCAAAAAAAATTACAGAACTTCCAAGAACTTTATGACAGCAATCAACGCCTTATTTATTTGGGTAAAAAAATTGTGGCCTTGGGCGACACCTATTACGAAAACAAACGCAAGCGCGAACTTATGACGGAGCTATTTAAGCTAGTCCAAATTGAAAACTCAAAAAAGACCAAACTCTCAAACAAGGAAAAAAAGGCTAAAATAATTGAAGAAAACCGCTTACAAAAAGAGGTAGAACAAAAAGTAGCTAAAATTAGAAAGGAAAAAAAGGCTGCTAAAGCCAAAGCTAAAAAAATACCTCCAAAACCCAAGCACAATTTCAAGGTCGGCGAAAACGTTCGTATGGACGATGGTCGTGCAGTGGGTAGTATCGATAAAATCGAAAAAGGCAAGGCCACAGTTAACTACGGATTGTTTACAACAAAGGTGAGTTTAGAACGCTTAGAATTTGTAAAACCTAAAAAAAATAAGTCATGATTGTATTTTTTGACGGCGTTTGTAATTTATGTCAAGGCAGTGTTCGTTATTTAATAAAACACGACAAAAAAGGGGTTTTAAAATTTGCCTCACTTCAAGGAAACTACGCCAAAGATTTTGTAAATGAAACCGAAATTCAGTCCATGCAAAGTATTTTGTTTTTCGATGGCAAAATGCTCTACAAAAAAAGCACCGCTGTTTTAAAATTATCACGTTTGTTAGGGGGATGGAACCAACTGCTACTGTTGGGCTACATCTTGCCTCGATTTTTTAGAGACTGGCTCTATAATATTGTGGCCAAGAACCGCTACCGCTGGTTTGGCAAAAAAGACCAATGCATGCTACCCTTCGAAGGAATTGAAAACCGTTTTTTAGACTGATCTAATTGTTTAACTTTAAGATAAAATTACTGTAGTTTATAAAATAAAATTTTCAAAAAATTAAGAGGTAAACGCTCACTAAATGTTGCTAAATTATTGTAAATAATTAGTTCCATTTATTAATAATAAATATCTTTAACGACAACTTATAAAAAAAAACATGAAAGCACACAAAACAAGTCTTGTAAATGCCATTCTTTTAATTGTATTGCCATTATGGGGTTATTTTTCCTCAGACAGCCCGTCCATGACGGCTTTGATTCCAACATTTATTGGTGTTGCACTACTCCTGCTCAACAAAGGAGTTAAAAATGAAAATAAAATCGTTGCACACATTGCAGTTTTGCTAACCCTTGTGGTCTTAATTGGCTTGATAAAACCTTTAACAGGAGCGCTTGGTAGATCTGATACTGCAGCCATGATACGTGTTTTTGTGATGATTCTTAGTACAATTATAGCCATGGTGTTTTTCGTCAAGAGTTTTATTGATGCCCGAAAAAAAAGAATGGAATCTGCAAAGAATTAAAAAAGAACAAACGACAGCAAATACAAAATCTCAAACAAATTTAGAAGAATGGTTTAATACCGTTTCCCATGGCATAACAGCCGCAGTTGCTGTTGGGGGTTTGGTTGTCTTGATCGTTTTTGGAGCCCAAAGCAACAAAAACTGGAGTTTGTTTAGTGCGTTGGTATATGGTAGCAGCTTGGTTTTACTCTACACGTTTTCAGCTCTTTATCACGGTCTTAGGAATAAAAAAGCAAAACATTTGTTTAACATCCTTGACCATTGTGGGATTTATCTGCTCATTGCTGGAACCTATACGCCCGTAATTTTAATCAGTATTGGCGGCCTTACTGGATGGGTATTTTTTGGAATACAATGGGGCATGGCACTTTGTGGAATTCTACTTAAGATTTTTTACACAGGTAAATATAACCTAATTTCAACCTTGATATATGCTTTTATGGGATGGATTATCGCATTTAAAATTGAATTGGTAAAAGCAATCTTAGAGCCCACTGCCTACTGGTTATTACTATCAGGCGGTATCGCCTACAGCGTGGGCATCGTTTTTTACCTTATGGATTACCGAATGAAATTGGCACATTTTATCTGGCATCTTTTCGTAATGGCAGGCAGTATCTTACACTTCATCATGATTGCTAGATACATTATTTCTTAAATAAAAGGATATATTTTTAAATTGTTAAGCGTTTAAAAATTCTTTAAAAAGTCCCAAATATCCGTAAATAATTGGGGGTTACCCCAGTGCAAATTGTGTGCACCGTCTTCAATGCGTAAATAACGTATTTCTTTCCCTTCAGTACAATTAGAAAATATGTAAAGTGAATCGGGCCCTATATTTTGTAGTTGATAATCATCACATTTAAAGGCAGCGGCCCATTGTTCTGCACTTTCAAGCGCCTCTAAAAAAACATAACCAAGTTTTGGACCACCCTCAATGGGGATGATAGTATCTGCCGCACCATTGACTTGAAATACAGCTGTCGGGTTTGTATTGAAATTAGGCAATCCTGAAGTGGTCAGTTGCGCAACAATGGTTGAAACAGCATTAAAATGTGAGGTCTCTAAAGCCAATTTGTTGGTAATCCCTGAACCGTTTGAAGTTCCCATCGCGTAAACACGTTCAAAATCAAGATTTTTATAGTCTTGCAAAGCCACTAAAATAGCATCTACAAATGCAACGTCATCAGCGGTAGTGTTTTCATTGCCTCCAGAATTCCACATGAACTGATGTCCTTGCGGATAAACACCCACAAACTCACCAGGCCCAGTCAAATGATTTAATTTACCAATCCAGGTGTCGTTTTCAACAGATCTCCCATGAAAAGCAAGCACAATGGGGTAATTTACAGAAGAATCGACTGTATTTGGAACTTCTATGATTACTTCCCTTGAAAAATTGACCCCATCAATTTCTTGATCAATGTAAAAAGTAGTGTCAGTTAAATCAATAGAGGGTACTGGATTTTCAACATTTGAAGTTTCAGCGATTGCATCAATCTGAAATTGTAAATTGTCAATCAATTCCCCTGTGTAAGCCTTGTTAAAAGCATATCTTGCATCGGAGGGACTGGCAACGTTATTTATTTGATGGTTTTGAGCGCTCAGCGTTCGGTTCATTTCAATCTTTTGGAGGTAGCTCATTCCAGTGATAATTAAGAGCGCCGTTAGAGTGATTTTATTCATTTAATTACAATCAAATTATACAAATATAAGTTTGTTAAGTTAACAACTTAACAAATGAATTATCATTTTGATAATTTTAAGGATAAATTATATGAAAATCATACATATTTACTAGTCAGAATTAGAACGTTTTAAAATAAAAAACTATTTATTATCGCATTTATTTCTTCTGATTTGGTGTCCGATTCTAGGGCAAATAAATACTGGTATAATCTTTTACCTTCCACTTTGTTCTTGAGTTGTATATTTTGACGCATCGAAAAAATTGTGTTCCAGTGTTTGCGTACCAAAGCCCACATTTCTTTATTATCTTTCCAAAACACTTGGGCGGCTATACATCTTTCATTTTCAACTTTTTTGTAAGTATTGTAGCCCTTTTCTTGAGCCAAAACAATGTCTTTTTTATTCACTTCACGAATTAATTTATCGTTGTCCTGGTCATGGCTCCAACCCCAATTTAAAATTTCATGGTGGTTGCGTCTTAAAGTCACATTGTAATCCTGACGCTTGGTAATTTCTCTACGTGGAAGAGGCGCATCCGCAGTACTAGACCAAAAACTACGACCATCAACATGAACCCAAGTCGCAGAACCTTCATAACGGGGGCTGTCATCGACCTGAAAAACTCTTTGTGTCCACTGGCCCGTCACTTCTGATGGATCATTAGATTTATAAGGCCATGTATTATCTATAGTATAAGGAAAAGAATCGGTGTTTTCATACATCCAATCTTGTCGCCAATGTTTGATAACGTAGGGATTCAAAACATCCCCTACAATAAGTAAATGCTGCATAGAAACGAAATCTTCATTAGAATCTACCAATTGCACCCATTCTAAAGCTTTGTCATACTTATTTTTTGAAGCCTGGTAAGTTGAATCCTTTGAATAACTAAAAGTTTCAGCGAAATTGAAGCTTACTTCAAAACAACCACACATGGCTTTTATAGATGCCAAATCTTTATCTTTTTTAGTTTGTGCAAAAGCATTATAAGACATAATAATTAAAAGGAATTTTAAACAATAAATTTTCATGATATTTTAATTATTTTTATTTAGATTGATTATAAATAATGTTTATATTTGACAAATATATTAATAAATACAGTATTTCAAGTAAAAGTATGTGTGAAAAGTTAATCAAGATTAAACAAAATGAATGCGGAGAATTACACTACTGCCCCGCCCATCAATTATACCATTTGATGTTTAATAATTTTCATTTAATGCTAGATGAAGAACAATATGAATCATTAAAAACACATGTTTCTGAAATTGACATCGAATTTTGGTTGGATAAATTTAGTGACACCCTTGTGAAAAGAAAAATACCAATTCCTACACACCAAGAAAATTTAATTCTTGTATTTGATATTCATGAATTTATCCAATTAAAATCTTTATTTTTTAACCACCAAAACCATGAAGATTTACTGTATCTATCAATAGACCAAATTGAATATCAAAACATATTTAACTAAAAGAACAAAAGCCAAAAATATCATAGCATGAAAAAATACACAAAAATTACTTTTATTGTTTTAAGACTATTTTTAGGAGGGGTTATGATCTCTGCTGGAGCAGGTAAGTTTTTTAAACCAATTTCAAATGCTACAGAAGTGGTTGAAAAAATAAATGATGAGACCATTTCAAGCAATACAATGACCTTACAAAAAGTTTTGTACATAGGAGGTCTAAAACAAACTGGCTATTTTTGGGAGGTTGTCGCATTTTGCGAATTACTTTTCGGTGTTTTTCTTATTTTTTATAGAAGTTATTTTTTAGGAAGCCTGTTCTTACTGCCAATAACACTTCATATTTTCCTTTTTCATTTATTTTTAGAACCCGATGAGGTTGGAGAACTCGTGTATTGCGGGCTCTTATTTGCAGTCAATATCGCCTTGATTTTTATGGAAAAAAATAGATGGAAAGGCCTTTTTAAAAAACCCGAATCGCTGAAAAATATTATATGTGAGGTTACAGGAAGTTAATCTGTTAGATTAGTAAGAGCAAATGATTTTAAATTTTCCGTTTTTTTTAATCCAATCGACTGCGATTTAACACGCTTTACTGTTAAACCATCATATTATCCCAACAATAGATTCCTATTGTTGGGATTTTTTTTATCTTGAAACAAATTGAACTTATTAAATGGCTCCACAAAAACAAACTTACTGGAAAAAAAACCTTCGTTATTTAACAATCTTGCTTTTAGTGTGGTTTGCAGTTTCATTTGGAGCTGGAATCCTATTTGTTGACAACTTAAATACCCTAAGATTTGGAGGCTTTAAGCTTGGGTTTTGGTTTGCACAACAAGGATCGATATACACCTTTGTGATTTTAATTTTTGTTTATATTTTTTTGATGAACAAACTAGACAATCAATTTAACAAAAAGGGAGACTAATGGAACTTCAATATTGGATTTGGATCGCCGTAGGACTCAGTTTTACAATTTATATTGGCATAGCCTTTTGGTCCAGAGCTTCCTCCACAAGCGAATTTTATGTTGCAGGTGGAGGTGTACACCCCATTGCAAATGGCATGGCAACTGCAGCAGATTGGATGTCTGCAGCTTCGTTTATTTCCATGGCTGGCATCATTTCATTTACAGGCTATGACGGTTCCGTGTATCTTATGGGTTGGACAGGTGGCTATGTATTACTAGCACTCTTGTTGGCTCCTTACCTGCGTAAATTTGGAAAATTTACTGTGCCCGATTTTATTGGAGACCGATACTATTCAAANACAGCTAGAGGGGTTGCAGTTTTTTGTGCTTTGATTGTTTCATTCACNTATATAGCTGGGCAAATGCGCGGCGTTGGTGTTGTTTTTTCTAGGTATTTAGAAGTTGATATTANATCTGGGGTTNTAATTGGAATGACCATTGTNTTNTTCTACGCCGTTTTAGGAGGNATGAAAGGNATAACCTACACACAAGTAGCGCAATACTGTGTGCTTATTTTTGCTTTCATGGTNCCTGCTATNTATATCTCATTAATCGCNACAGGAAATGCCATTCCTCAAATNGGATTTGGAGATACTGGNAGTGANGGTGTNTTTTTGTTGGATAAACTNGACGGATTGCANAAAGAATTGGGGTTTNATGAATATACCTCGGGAAGTAAATCAACTGTTGATNTNTTTTTCATAACCATGGCNCTCATGGTAGGAACTGCAGGATTACCCCATGTCATTGTTCGATTTTTCACTGTNAAAAAGGTANGCGATGCNAGAAAATCTGCAGGNTGGGCTTTNCTATTCATNGCTGTACTGTANACCACAGCCCCAGCAATTGCTGTTTTTTCNAGAACAAATCTTATTGAAACCNTNAGCAATCAACCCTATGTTGATATGCCCGAGTGGTTCAGTAANTGGGAAGATACNGGCTTGTTAAAATTTNAAGATAAAAATANAGACGGACTGATTCAGTATGTCGCTGATAAAGAACAAAATGANCTAGANGTNGATGCAGATATCATGGTNTTGGCAAACCCAGAAATTGCAGATTTACCNAATTGGGTCATTGCNCTTCTTGCAGCCGGAGCATTGGCAGCTGCATTGTCTACGGCNGCNGGNCTTTTATTGGTGATTTCATCCGCNGTATCTCANGACTTATTGAAGAAAATGNTCTTGCCTNATATTTCTGANAAAGGNGAACTTNTTTCAGCGCGTATTGCCGCAANATTGGCAGTNTGTTTGGCTGGCTATTTCGGNATCAATCCACCGGGATTTGTNGCTGCCACTGTNGCTTTGGCATTTGGTTTGGCCGCNGCNTCTTTTTTTCCAGCTATTTTAATGGGAATTTTCTATAAAAAAATGAATAANGAGGGNGCCATTTCTGGAATGATTNTNGGNGTTACGCTCATGCTGTTTTATATGACAAAGTTCAAATTCGGTTGGTTTGGAGGCGGCGCTCAATCTGACTGGTGGTTTGGAATTTCTCCTGAAGGTTTTGGCACCTTTGCTATGCTTCTTAATTTTGCAGTCGCGCTCATTGTTTGCAACTTCACAAAGCAAACACCTGAGAATATTCAACAACTTGTTGAAAAAATACGATTGCCATAACAACACTTACCGTCTTAAAAAATATTTAATCATCTTTATTTACCAATGCTTTCAAGGCATGATAAGCTGGTTTTTTTTTGAAATTTCTATCAAAGAGTAAAGGATAATCTGTGCGACCCTGCATTGGAAGGTAATTGCGCCAAGAGTTGCCATCCCAGACACCCCAGAACGTAACACGCTCTATATTTGAGCTGTATTTTAAAAACAATTTAAATAGCGCTTTATAACGCCTTGCTTGTTGTTTTAAAACCCGCTCGGGAACGCCTTTAGAATAAGGGTTAAACTCTGCTGCTAAATCAAATCGATCCTCAACACTTGCCCCTTTGTGTTTCCATGCGTTTGGCAATACACTAATATCCATCTCTGTTATGTGAAGCGGGATATTGGCTTCAGAACATGCTTTAAGCCAGTATTCGACTTCTTCTAAAAGTGGATGTTGCATAAACATATGACCTTGAGAGCCAATGCCATGAATTGGAACCCCTTGCGCTCTTAAGTTTTTAACCATAGCAATAATGAAATCAATCTTTTCCTTTTGATACATATTAAAATCGTTGTACAACAATTTACAATCAGGGTCGGCTCTGTGAGCTGCTTCATAGGCTATTTTAATGTAATCATCCCCAATGATGTCATGCCAGGGTGTAGGTTTTAGTTTGGCATATTTCTGGCCATCCTTAGTTCTAAAAATATCCACAGCTTCGTTGACGACATCCCAATAAGCAATCTTACCTTTATAACGAGTCACAACCGTTTCGATATAAGCTTCCAAACGTTGAATCAAAACATCTCGAGAAACCACTTTTCCATCATCTCCCTTAAAAAACCAATCTGGGGCACTGTTTTTCCAAACCAATGTATGGCCAATAATAGTCAGTCCATTGGATTGAGCATATGCAACAAAGGCATCAGACTCCTCAAAATCATAAGCTCCATTTTCATCAATTAAATACATGGGTTTCATGCAGTTTTCAGCAGTGATGGCATTAAACTCTCTATTTGTAATTTCAAACTCCTTTTTTTGGTTTGGATTCTGATTGTCATTCCCCAACACCGCGCCATGGTAAATTGTACCAATCATAAAATGATCTTTATAATCATCGGACAGGCCTTTCTTATTGGTATCTTGACTATGGACAGAGATTAAAATGGATAGAAAAAATATTGGTATGAGTTTATGCATAATTGGTTGAAAAATAAAAGATGTATTTAAAATCTCTTTAAAAATAATTTTAATCCAAATATTGGCTGACTGCGCTGGCGCGCTCGCTAGCGTGATTAATCAACTCAGAAACAGCGATTTGAAAATCTGCAGGTGATTCTAAAAACGTATAACCTGGCTGCTCATTTACTACTGAAGCCTCAATTTGGGAGGCATAAGAGGAATATACCGATTGGATATAGCCCGTCTCAAAGGCATTATTTATCACATTACTTACATAATTATCATAAATGGATTGATACACTGGGTCATCATACAAATAGCGTATCAAAGGCCAATTATTCCCCACCCCGCTAAAATCTAATGGCAATGAGCCACCCATTTTTCCAAATTGTAAACTTTCATTATTGTCCCATGGAATCCATGTCAATGCATTGTTGTTTTCTGGATCGCCATAGAGGTAGTAATTGTGAGTCATTCGTCCATAGGTATCCCAATTTTGAATGACGGTATTTACAGCTAAATAATTTAAAAACCCATCGACATCAAAAACAGATTCGAGTCCACTACGCCAAACCGATGGATTTGAAGTCCTGTTGCTGTTGTGTAATGCTGAAAAAACAGCCTCAACATCACTCCAATCAGACTCAAATTCATTTGACTGCTTTATAAAATATTCTGGGCTAAAAGACCCCTGGGTAAAACGGGCACCATTTCCATCGGGTTTATACAAATTTCCATTGTCATTATTAAATTGAGAAGCTAATAAGGTATTGTCGGGTTCCTCTACCATGGTGTACAATCCAAAATAAATGGGACCAGAACCATGGTCTACATAAACCTCATAAAATTGAGTTCTTGGGGAGGGCAAACCAGATTCTTTAAAAATATCAGATGCTATTTTTTCTCGTAATTGAGATTCGTCATCAAAATTATTTTTCAGGTTTAACTGTTTAAATCCATAAAATCTTTGATTTGAAATTTCTGGAAATTCATCCTCAAATTCATCAAAATCTAGCTTAAATGACATTTTCCAGACGCCATTCCTCCATGAAAAAGAAAGACTTGAATTACCTTTAAATCGCACACCCACATGATACCACTGTAAACCATCATAATAAACCTCAGCGGTTGTGAAAATTGGGTTTTCTTCTGCAAATCCTCCAGGACCACCGCCGCCAGGACCACCGCCGCCAGGGCCTCCCCCACCACCCTGACCAAACGCTCCGTACAAGGAGGTCATATCTTCAATTATCAATGCCCAATTTTCAGGCTCAAAAACGATATCAATACGTCGTATGGCGTTTTCATCACTAAAAACCTCCGTATAATTCGGTGCTGTATCGTTGCCGTGGGTATCTGAGGACCAATCTGGAAAATCTGGATCATCATTGTTATTATTATCATCGCCGTTGCCTGGGTTGTTAACGGTTGTTGAAGCCAGTCCAACTTCTTCATTGTTACATGACAATATGAAAAGGCACAGTATAAAAAGTATTTTAAATCTCATTTATATTGTTTTAAGTATTGATTTATTTAGGCTTTGGAAAAAATCTTTTGGGCTCATTCCATGGGCGTGCATTGTTAATTTGTCGGCCTAAACCTTTAGGACGTTTTTTAGCTGATGTAATTCTTTGATTCAAAATAATGGAAAGAGAGTCTTTAATAACGTTGTAAGAACTTAAATCAGCTAAATTTTTTAATTCTTCAAGATCGTTTTTATGATCGTACAATTCATACTCAGTACGTCCATTAAATTGCCATTGATTGAGGCGATAACGATTGGTTTGAATACCATAGCCTTGGGCTTTGACATTTCCTCTATTTACTTGTAACTCGGTAAAAGCAGATGAGCGAATGGATGTGTCTGGGTTTTCAAAAAATGGCGTTAAACTTTTACCACTGACAAATGATGGGGTTTTCATCCCAACCATATCCATAAGCGTTGGATAAAGATCCACTAGCTCAACTGGTGCATCAACAGATTTTTTTATTTTTTCAACGCCAGGTCCAGCAAATATCAAAGGAACACGAGTAGCGTCTTGAAAGAGGGTTTGTTTTTGCCAATGCCCATGTTCACCTAAATGATATCCGTGATCGGATGTAAATACAATAATGGTGTTTTTGTCTAGTCCTGTTTCCTTAAGTTTATCTAAAACCCGTCCAATTTGTGCATCCATAAAACTGGTTGTAGCATAATAGGCATGTTTAATTGTAGCTGACAAAGCGGGGTCTAAGTCTATTTGTTCTTTTCTAGATCTAAGAGATGCTGCAGCAGGCTCGGGAATCGTTTCAAGGTATTCATCTGATGTTTCTGGAACACTAAAATCATTGATATCATATAGGTCAAAATACTTTTTAGGGGCCACAAAAGGAACATGCGGACGGTACAATCCATAGGCCAAAAAGAAATTTTCTTTGCTTTTTGCAAACGTATCTAAAAAATCGATGGTTGCGGAGGCACCAATACCATCTGTTTGCTCTTCATCTGTACCCTCCGATTCTAGCCAACTTAAAGTCGCACCATCAAAATTTGGCTTTACCTTGTTAAGTTTGTATTCTTCAACTTTATCACGTCCATAAGGATTGACCGTCTGATCCCAACTAAAAGAGTCGTCATGACCTGCAGTTCCAATGTCTCTAGGATTGTGGTAATGGTAAATTTTACCCACTCTTATGGAATGGTAATTTTCCATTCTAAATTTTTGCCCCAAGGTCACAACATCAGGTATAGTCTGACGTACATATAACCTCAAAACCTTGGATTTTGTTTGGTCGGGATACATTCCAGTCATAAAAGAAACTCTAGAGGGACCACAAAGGGGGTATTGAACATGTGCATTGTTAAACACAAGACCCTTTTTGGCTAATTTATCTAGATTAGGGGTAATGGCCAACGGATCGCCGTAAGCCCCCAATGCACAATTAAGATCATCAGCGACAATAAACAATACATTCAGCTTTGAGCTAAATTTAGACGGTTTTGATCCTGTGACTGAAAGGGCCAATATAACCAAACATCCAAACTTTATAAATCGCATTTTAATCAAGTTAAATTATTGATTTCAAGATAGAAAAACTAATTCAATATCTCGTACATTATTTTTTTAAAAATTTAGAATGTATATGATCAACCACAATGATATACATTCCTGCTGGCAAATCAGATACATCAATTTGCCCCTGTATCAGCTTTTTATTAATCAATAGGCCGTTGATGTTATACATTTTAAAATCTCTGATTGGAAATGTACAAGTGACTGTTACGCTTTCAGTCGCTGGATTTGGAAAGACTTTAAGTGTTTTATTTTCAGTAATTAATATTGGCCCATTTGAAAGCTCATTTTCTGGGCTGCAAGAAGATGAAAATTGATTTAGTGAAGTCTCATCAATCAAATTATTAGACCCTGCAAAAAAAGCTTGAGGAATTGCGGGATTGGATGGGTAATTCTTATAAAACTCACCGATATCTGTAAGGTCACCATTGGAATCGAAATACCCGCCGTTGCCAATATTAGCGGGCTCAACTGGGTTGGGTTCAAACCAAGCATAGCGCTCCACAAAATCTAAACTTTCAAGATAAGGAATGGCCAATTCCATAAACTGACGATTCACTTCGAATGATCTGTACTTATTGGCATTAAATTCAGTAATCCAAATTGGAAGTCCATAAAGGTCATGAACTTGATTAAGATAAGATTTGAATCTAATAAAAATACTTTGAGGGTCTGCATTAATTGAATTTTGAGGGTCTGAGTTCCAATCATACCAATGTACTGCAATAACATCTATTCGAATATCATTTTCAATGGCTAATTGGTTAAAAGAATCAAGCCAATTAAATACAGCTCCTTGGCGACAGGCTGGAGACACCATGCGTAATCCTGTTTTCATTAAATTTTCGTAAACAGCCACTGCGGTTGCCTCATCACACATATTATTGTATTGTCCAGACTGACCATTACAATCGTCTGGTTCATTAAAGCCTAAAATATGAGTTGATTTGTATTTGGATCGATAAATAAAAATATCGCTATCATCATTGGCAGCACCATAGCCCCAAGCCATAGGGGCATATTCACGTTGAAGATCCGAAATACCTTGGTTACTCCATCTATAAAACCATGTATTATTCATCTCCAATACATCACCAGCAGTGCCTTTCTTAGATACCCAATTCCATGGCAAAACTCTTATAAATGAAACATTAGATTGTAATGAATCAGGCAAAGAATGAATTTCTATATCGTTTTCAGAAGCAATAAAAACTTGACTTTTCCCAGTTCCGTCAGCATTGACTGCCATAGTTAACATATAGCCTTTTTGAAGGTGAAAGGAGCCTATACCATCATTCATTTGATTAGGAATTGAAGCGCCACTGTAAACTTCATTAACTCCAATTAAAGATTCAATTCCTGTTAAATTTTCACCAGAAAAGACAGAAAGGGGAAATGTTTCAGGAATCTCAGGCCTAATTACTGTTCCATTAGAATAATAATTGTCTAATCTAAAATTTGCAGGATACAAGGCATTAGAATCATTGACTGAAATTTGAGATAGCATTAAATCATTAACATCATTTGGCTCAACTTGTTCCATACAAATCCAAGCTGTTCCAGAAATGAAGTTAAAAGATACATGATTTAAAACAGGATCAGATTCACTCAAATGAAGATAAGAATTTTCATCAAGTATAATATTTCCACCAGAAATACTTGAAGCTTTTAGGGTACCATTTGATATTTGCAATGAATTTGACGGATTAAATATAATAGGATTTTCTGGTAAATTATAAATACTGACTCCATTTAAAGTAATTGAATCAAAAGCTATAGCTCCACTACTAAATTGAATTTTTATGCTACGATCAAAGTTGACGCTGTTGACATTAAACGTATTTAAACCTAAAGTTAAAGCGGACGAATTAGGAAAATACCAATTACCATTAGCAACAGTTCTGATGATACGAAAATAGCCACCATCTTCTGGTAAGCTTGTGATATTTATTTTAATTGTCTGTTGTGATCCATTATTACCATCACCAATTGTTGCAACTGTAAAAATGTATGGCCATGTTACGTTAGGGCCAAATTCAAAGATATCAGGGGTCTCAGAAGCTATATCCGAGGATAGGCCGGTAAAGACATCACAATTTAAATGAAGATCAAAATTGATAGGTTCATTTGGATTTATAGTATCTGGTGAAGGATGTTCACCCGAAATACTATTTATCCAATTATTTTCATTAAAAAAATAAGAATCTCCCGACCCACCTTCCCAAATATAAGTTTGTGAAAATGACAATAAAGGAATAAAAAAAACAATAATTTGTCTCATTTGCTTTACACAAAATTCACATTTCATTTCTTCTTAGACTCTAACCCTCCAAAATCAGTATCTGTTATGTGTCTTAATTCTTGTAAAGACAGTTGATTACCATAGTCATACTTCAATTGATACAATTCTGCCTTTAATTTTTTTATGCGGCCTTTGTAGGCAGCTGAATCGATTAAATTATTCAATTCCAAAGGATCTTTTTTAAGATCATAAAATTCCCAAACATCTATATCATAATAGAAATGAATCAACTTATACCTTTGATTTCGAATACCATAATGCGGTTGTACACGGTGATAAAAAGGATATTCGTAGTAGTGATAATACATAGATTCTTGCCAATCCTTCGGAGTTTTACCCTTTAAATTTGGGAAAAAACTTTCTCCTTGTACCGCTTCAGGAATCTCAATACCAGCCATATCTAATAAAGTGGGGGCAAAATCTATATTGGTCACAATGTCCTCTAAAACAGTACCGGGCTCAATAACCTTTGGATAACGTATGACAAAAGGCATGTGTAATGCCTCTTCATACATAAATCGTTTATCGAAAAAACCGTGTTCTCCAAGGAAAAAACCTTGATCGGAACTGTAAATTACAACGGTGTTTTCTTCAAGCCCATGGGTTTTTAAATAATCTAGAACCCTTCCGATATTATCATCTACAGATTTGATAGTAGCTAAATAATCTTTAATGTAACGCTGATATTTCCATTGACGGGCTTGTTCAGCACTCAAATTTTTAGAGGGAGAGACTATTTGCCCAGGCTTAAATCCATAATGCAACCATTTTCGTTTTTTCTGCTTAGACAATCCTTTAGGAGGGCTCATTTTCATATCCTGCCTACTGAAATAGTCCATGGTCATCTCAGTTTTTCCAGCTGTCAATTCTCTACCTTTATAATCGTCATCAAACGTATCTGGATAAGGCATTTCAATGGAATCCCAAAGCGTTTCGTATTTGGTATCTGGAGCCCATTCGCGGTGGGGGGCCTTGTATTGTAACATCAGACAAAATGGTTTGCTGTCATCTCTCTGTTCTAACCAATCCAAAGCAAAATCTGTAGTCAAGTTTGTGGCATATCCATTTTCTACTTTTTCAAGACCATTGTCGTTGTAAACAGGGTCCCAATAAAAGCCTTGCTGTCCTTTAGATATGTGGTATTTATAATAGTCAAAACCAACAGGCTTAGAGGCCAAATGCCATTTCCCAACCAAGGCTGTTTGAAACCCAGCAGTTTTTAAGGCCTGAGGAAAGGTCCACTGCGAATTGTCAAAAACACCACCTTTGTAATTTTTGTAATATCCATTTACATGGCTGTATTTACCAGTAAGAATAGAAGCTCTACTTGGCCCACATATGGCATTGGTACAAAGCGCATTTTTGAGTAAAGCACCTTCAGACGCAATGCGATCAATATTGGGTGTTGGTGCTATGTCTCTGAAAAGTCCACCATAGGCTGAAATAGCATTGGTGGCATGGTCATCAGAAAAAATAAAAACAATATTAGGTGGTATTTTATTTTTTTGAAGACCTTGGCTATGGCAAAATAAATTTATTGTAAAAAAAAATAGTATGAAGGCTTTTATCCTCAAAATAAATTATTTAAAAAAACTGATAAACTCAAAAGTATGATTTTGAATGTATCAGTCTTTTAAAGTTGTTTTTGTTTACTGTTTAATGATTTTCTTGGAAATCATATCACTTCCATTATTCACTTTAACCATATAAACACCTGATGCTAAATCAGAAATATCAATTTGGTGGGTTTTAAATACTTCTTTTTCTAAACGTCCCAAAACAGAGTAAACTTTTACAGAATCGATATTATTTAGTCCTGAAATCGTGAGCATATTTGTTACGGGATTCGGATGAATCTTAACAATCATATTGTTAAAATCATTAATTCCCAACAATACTGTACCGTTGAGAGAAAATAAATCATAACATATGTCTGCACTGCTAAACTGAAATCTTACAGAGCGATCAAAAGTTGCGGCTCCTATGGTGAGTATATTTACACCTAAATTAAGATCGTATCCTCCACCTCCACTAGGAAAAAAGGCCCAATTACCGTTCGCTACGGTCTTTCCCTTGCGGTATTGAGCACCACCTTCAGGTAAACTTGTTATGTTAATGGTTACAGTTTGTTCAGCACTGCAGTCATAATTGGCATCACCTGAAGAACAAGGTGCATAAACAAATGGAAAACTTGCATTAGCCCCTGAGAAAAACAGATTAGAAGAGCCAACACAATCTCCATCTCCATTTCCGCCCCCATTAGAGCTATCGTATAAAACTTCTCCATTGACAATTAGTAAATCGAACTCAATAGCACCACTACTGAATTGAAATTTAACAGTCCTAGCAACAGATATGGCAGATACATTAATATTGTTTATTCCAGAATCAAGAGGTTGTGGGTTTGAAACATAGTCTTGTCCAGAAGCAGTTGTTTTGAAAACCCTATATGTAGCACCAACTGGTAAGCTTGTTATGTTAATTTGTAAGGTTTGTTCCTCTCCACTATTTCCATCGTTTAAAAAACAACCTGCAATTACATAAGGGTAATTAGCATTGGACCCAGTTGTAAATAATCCAGATGATTCAATGCTTGTCTGCCCAAATGTAAAAGCAGTAAACATAATTAAAAGCTGAAGTGTATTTTTTCTAATCATGATTATTAATTATTTTTAAATTCTGACCATTTTTGCATTCTTTCTTTTCCAATAATGGCTTTCATTTTTCCATGCAATTTATTGTATATCTTTTTGAGCTTAGCCTTTTTAATTTGTGGTTCTTCTTCGTGATTTTGACGGATTTTAGCGGCTTGCCTAAACCGATCTAGTTGTACTACATACACTTCTTCTTTCTGCACTTCATCAAGAGAAAGAACCTTTGCCATTTTACTTGTAATTCTTTTTGCCATTTGTTCGGGAGTGTTTTGAGAGAAACCTACAAAACAAAAAGAAAGAAGTATTGCTGTTAAAAATAATTTTTTAATCATAGTGTTAAAAATTTAATGTTAGTTATTTGGTTCTAAATTACGAAAATATTAGTGTTTATTTTGTTAATGAAATGAATTAATTTTTTCAACAGTGCCAGATTTCCATGTAATACCTGGTTTCCACTTAGGCGCTTTGACATTGTGTAAATATGTATCAAGGGACTTTTCTAAAAAATTACATTTTTTAGAGTGTTTCAATGCAAGATTGTTTTTCTCTTCAATATCACTTTGTAAATCAAAAAGTAAAAGTTCATTGGTGTCGTAAAATTTAATCAATTTTAAATGGTCCATTACAATCGAAGAATGAGCGCGTTTTAATGCAATGCCATTTTCGTAGGGTACGTGAAAAATAAGCCCAACAAAAGAACGTTTGACATTGCTTCCTTTTTGAAGAAGAATGTTTTTAAAACTCCCTCCATCCAATGCTTCGTAAGTTGGCAATGAACCATCNGCCAAATCTATAANTGTAGGCATTANATCNGAAAATGTAATNGGTGTTTTAGACTCTGATCCAGGTCTAATCAATGGGCCAGCGATTACAAANGGAACCCTAATACCNCCTTCCATNGCATCCCACTTGCCTCTACTTAGAGGGTGNTTTGTAGCTGTTTTATATTTTGGTCTTGGTGGCATNACAGGAACCGCTCCGTTGTCTGANGTGTAAATCACATAAGTNTTNTCTTCCAGCCCCAAGGNTTTTAAACGTTTTAACAACATTCCAACACCAGTNTCTAAATCCTCTGTCATNGCTGCAAAACCNGNGTNTTTCTGGTGTTTNCCTTTTGGTTTAGATTTGTATTTATTTAAAGTTTCTTGACGCATCATAAGGTCAGAATGNACAGCATAATGAGATATTTGTAAAAAAAACGGTTGNTTGGAANTGGCTTGACGCTCTAAAANATTAAGTGCTCTTTTCGTTGTGCTGAATATCTTTTTTGGATCTTCGCTAATGTTATTTTGCCACTGTTTTTTATTTGCTTTAAGGTTAAAGCCTCCGTCTTTATTACCAGTGACACCATCACTTTCATCATATCCTAGTACGGATGGATGCGCATCTATGCCCCATTTGCCAAAATGTGCAGCCCTATAACTAGGATCGATTTTTTTTAAAAGCTTGGGAATGGTATAAGGAGTTTCATGATGGATGTGGTTGGTGTTCATCCCCACACGAATCATTTTTAAACGGGCTGGTGTCTGTCCAAATTGAATACTATATCGCGAGGGTGAACAGACCGGAGCACTGGCGTATGCCGAAGAAAACCGCATGCCGCGCTCAGCAAGTAACTCTAAATTAGGCGTCTCATGGTAATCACTTTTTGATTGAGGGTAATTGTCCATCATTTGTACAGAAGTTCCGTTCCATCCTTGATCGTCAGATAATATCAAAATAAAATTCGGAGGCGTCTTTGAAGCTTTGCTTTTAGCAGATGAGCAACTAAAATTTAGGCTAAAAATGAAACAAAAGGAAATTAAAAGAATTCTCATCTTATGAATAGCTTATGGTATCAATTTATATTTGAGTTCGCCGCGGTTTCAGAAATGGGAATTGGCCATGTATAATCCTCTGGCTGTCTTTGGCCGATGGCACCTTGAACAAACTGACTTGATGTGGCCCCCAAAACATTGGAACAGTATTCATCATAAACTCCAAAGCGTGTGAGGTCGAAAAACCGATGCCCCTCCATGTACAGCTCTACAGCTCTTTCTTTTAAAAGCGCTGTTCTAAAAGCGTCCATTGACAATGACGAACCATCAAAATTAGCCATACCAACACGAGATCTTAACGCATTAATATCTTGATTAGCTAAACCTGGATTTTGATTCAATTCCGCCAAGGCTTCCGCACGCATCAAATACACATCTGCCAGCCTTATGATATGCCAATTTTGACGACTTGTATAGGGGGTTGTGGCACCACTATCGATGTATTTAGATGTCCAAACCTGCCATAAAGTGTAAGGGTTTAAAGTTGGGTCTAATGGGGTGCCGATGTAGCCAGTACTGCCATTATTTATTTGAAATATCCGCACTGTATTTTGGTATTCTTTTAAAATAGTGTTTTGAAATCTAGCATCATTTTTATCTAAATGGAAATTAATAAAGCGGGGCTTTAATTTGTTACTGCCACCAAATCCAGTGCCGCTCAAGCCTGAATTTCTTGGGGTAAAAAGATTTGAAACTGCAGTACCCTGACCAATTTCGTCTGATCCCTGAACATCAAATAACATTTCAGGATTATTGCCATTATCGGCATCAAATATAGAAATATACTGATCTAAATTCCCACTGAGTATAAACCCACTGTCCAACAAAGAAGCATTGCAATGGTCAGCAGCCAATTGGTAATAGGCTGAAGGAGATTCAGATAACTCTATATACTTATTGTTGCCTAGGATTCCGTCTATAGCAGTTCGCTTACAAGAAGCCATACGTAAATAAACTTTAGCCAACAATGCATTGGCAGCAGCTTTAGTAACACGACCGATATTGTTAATTTCTGTACCTACCATTTCATTTCTGTTCCAACAATCGCTGCTGGCTGCTTCTAAATCACTAATTATAATTTCATATATTTCAGAAATTGAGGAAACCTCAAGTCCTTGTTCTGACGCAGAAGCCTCCACAGGTGATAACCTTAGAGGAACCTCTCCAAAACAACGAACAAGATTAAAATAATGCAGTGCTCTCAAAAATTTGGCTTCACCTATGACTCGCAATTTTAAAGACTCGTCCATATCAATGTTAGGAACATTAGCAATGACATTGTTGGCATCCCTAATGGCAACATAAATATCTTTCCAAATATCCTCTATATTGGGATCCGTAGAAGTTACAGTTCCATTCTTAAAATTATTAAGTAGAAATGTTGACAATCCTTGATCTGAGGCTGCAAAAAGTGTTGATAAATATTTTTGTTTATAATACCCATTACCACTTTTTAAACGTGCATAGGCACTCGTTAAACCATCAATAGCATCTTCTGAATTTTGATAATAATTATCCGTGTCTGTTTGAACAAAAGGTGTTTCATCAAGCACTTCGCATGAACTAACAAACACCAAGAGCAGTAACAGTTTTATTTTAAACAATATTTTAACTTTCATAATTGATTGTATTAATAATTAAGTCTTAATCCAAATATATAAGACTTTGTTCCTGGATAGGTTCCAAAGTCTACCCCTCTTCTTTGAGGGTTTTTTGTATAAGTTTGAACCTCTGGATCATATCCGGGGTAATTCGTCCATGTCACTAGATTCTGCCCAGAAACATATAGTCGAAGTGATTTTCCATTTTTAAAATTAAAATTATAGCCAAGATTAATGTTTTTGAGTCTAAAAAATGAAGCATCGAACACCTGTCTATCAGAAGGGGTATTGCGGTTTCCATTGTTAACAATAGCCGCCGGATGGGCTGCTCCAGTTGTATTTCCGACAGCCGGATCATAAACAAGGGTCCCGTTGGAATACGCTATTGGGGCTCTCCAAGAGTTTTCAAAAGAATCTGACAAGTGATTTCGGGTTCTAAAAAGGCCACTCAATTGCCAAGAATCTACCCAAAATAAGTCACCTCCTTTTTGGCCTGTAAATAGAAGGTTAAGATCCCAATTTTTGTATTTAAATTCACTTCCAATGGAAAAATTATAATCTGGATTCGGATCTCCAATTTTAACATAATCTTCAAAATCAATGATTTGGTTTTCCGACGGATCACCAGAGGCATCGTAATCTACATGATGGTTCACATAATTAATTTCTCCCGGAGCCGCATTGGGAATACCGCTGGCATTGGCTTGTTCCCAATTTTCAAAAATACCGTCGGTCTCAGCACCCCAAAAAACACCCAAAGGTTGACCAACCATAAACATAATGGGACGGGCTTGAGCAAATCCTATAGATGGTCCTAATTGGTAATCTAAATTAGAATTGAGTTTAACGAGTTTATTTCTGTTAAGACTAAAAGTTGAATTCAAATCCCAACTAAAATTATCATTCTTAACCATTTCAGCTTGCAAACCAATTTCATATCCTTTGTTTTCTATTTCGCCAAAATTATCAACACGGGTAGCATAGCCATTTGAGGCCGGTAAATTTACATTTTGAAGCAAATCATAGGTTAATTTATGATATGCATCTAATGTAATATTAAGCCTTGAATCAAACATACCAATATCCAATCCAACATTAAATTGATCGGTCGTTTCCCATGTTAAATTATCATTTTCAAGATTCTGTTCATAAAATCCTATCACCAATTCATCGTCAAAATTATAGCGAATCGGGCTCATCAGTGCTAAGGATTGATATGGAGAGATTGGATTACTTCCTGTTTTACCATAAGATAAACGAAGTTTTAAATTATTAATTTGCTTGATTCTTCTTATGAAGCGTTCTTTTGAAAGCGCCCAAGAGATGGCCACAGAAGGAAATATGGCACTTTTTTTATTTTCAGCAAACTTGGAAGAAGCATCAATGCGCGCATTGACATCAATAAAATATTTTCTATTGTAATTATATCCAACTCTTGTCAAAGCAGACAACAACCCAATTTCTCGATATTGAGATATAGGGACAAAAATCTCATCTGCTGCATTGAAATTATAGAAAGTGGTATTGTCATTGGCAAATCCCGTTGCTTTATTAAACAATGAACGGATGGTGTTTTGCTCATATGTTGTTACCAAGGTCGCATCAATTCTATGGGCGTTGAATCGATTTCTGTAACGAAGATTCCCCTCAGCATAAATTTTCCTATTTTCTGAATAAGATTGTGAAGCCTCCCCATTATTTATATAGCCCCTAGTTGTATTGGTAGGGTAATAATTATCGCGGGTGTTCTTCTGATAATCAAAAGCGCCTCTCAAAGTAGCTGTTAGTTTTGGGGTTATTTTACCAACAATAGATAAGGCTTGTCTAAAAGTGAATGATTTTTTTTCATCGACAACATATTTTGCCAGAGTGTAGGGGTTTGAAATTAAATCCCCTTCGTTCAAGGCAGAATAAATATCATCGTTCTCCCCAGTTTCTAGCAAAGAATAAATAGGCTGAAATTGCAACAACTGAGATACCACACTTTTTTGCATAAACACCTGTCCATTACCTACCGAGGAGGCATTACCCTTCTTGTGTGAAACATTGGTTCTGGCGTATATATCAATTTTATCATTGAAAGCTTTTCTTTTTACACTTGAATTTAAAAAAACGCGTTTGTTTGTGGTATTTACAATCACCCCTTCTTGGTCAAATATACCCAAACTGAGTGCGTAATTTTTCTTAAAGTCTCCGCCTCTGTAACTTAGATTATAAGAATTTGTTTGGGCCAATTGATAAGTTTCATCTTGCCAGTCGGTACTAATTCCAGTCGACTCTGGATATGGAACTGAATAATCTTCAATTTCGGGATAATTATCAACGGTTAGGGCTTGTGAACCATCAAAGGCGCCACCAGATCTATCAGGGTTTGTTATTTCCTGGTATATTTGATTTAAAGAACGTTGGTTCATATATGATTCAAAGCCTGGGCCATCCAATACATTTAATTTTTCTCTTACCGTGGTAAGATAGCTGTCAAATGTAAAGGATATTTTATCTTTCCCTTTGTTCTTATTCGCAGACTTGGTAGTAATCAACACCACGCCATTGGCACCCCTTGCACCATAAACAGCAGTGGCAGCAGCATCTTTTAAAATCTCCATTTTTTCAATGTCGTTGGGATTGATAAAACTTAAAGAACTCTGTGCCCCTCCCGAATTACCATTGCCTTCGGCGTCGGAAACTGGATTGATTGGAATTCCATCCAGGACATATAAAGGTTGGGTCCCACCAAGCATGGAATTGGTGCCGCGAATAGAAATACCGATTCCACCCCCCGGTTCTGCGCTTTCAGTCACAACAACCCCTGCCACTTGTCCTTGCAATAAACTTTCTAAGGTTGCGGCTCTGTTTTGCTCTAACTGTTGCGTTTTAAGCTGGGTGATAGAGCCTGAAAGATCTTTTTTACTGACATCAAAATAACCCACACTAATAGTTACTTCGTCCAAGGCATCAAGACTTGGTTCCATTAAAGCGATAACTTCTGATTGCTGAACTTCAATTTCTATGTTTTTAAAGCCCACATAAGAAACGATTAAAACATGTCCTTTTTGGACAGTGATTTTAAAATTCCCATCAAAATCAGAGCTGACACCTGTGTTAGTATCCTTGATGATGATGGTGGCCCCTGCCAGCGGAATATTGGTTTCTTTTTCAATGACTTTACCAGAAACTTCTAAACTTTGAGCTGACAAAGTCATTGTAAATATTGAAACTATCAATATCAAAAGCTTCTTTGAATAATTATACCTCATATTATTTTATTTATTCTTTTTAATATTTTTCTCTTTCAGTACCTTTCTAAGCCACCAATCGCGGTCGGCTATGTACTTAAATTGAGCCATTAAATTTTTAGCTTCTTGCCTAAGATTTAATTCAATTGCATCGTATGCCTCTGAATTAATCAAGTTAACCATTTCTCCGGGATCATTTTTAAGATCATATAATTCATCAATATCATTTTTAAGAAATGCGTCCACCAATTTATAGCGATCAGTGCGAACCGCAATCTGATTAGGACCCGCATAAGGCCAATAGGTATCTAAATAATATTCAAATAAAATAGAAGTTCTCCATTTATCTCCTGAACCCCCATTCAATAAATTTAACATAGAATCACCCTGCATATAGCCAGGAATTTCAACACCTGCCATGTCCAAAATTGTAGGCGCTATGTCAATGTTAAGACATTGCTGCTTCACAACCGTTTTTTGCTTTATTAATTTTGGATAGCGAATGAGCATGGGAACGCGCATGGAATTTTCATAAGCCAAACGCTTGTCGTTAAATGTGTGCTCCCCTAAAAAATAGCCATTATCACTGCTGTAAATAATTACAGTGTTGTCCAATTCACCAAGAGCCTCAAGTGTTTTTAACACTTCTCCTAACGACTCATCTATGGCTGCGATACATCTTAAAAGATCCATATTTTTTTCATAATTGATGGGCCATTCCTGCTCTGGAAGTTCTGAAGGAATAGGTAGATTTTTTTT
>NZDM01000002.1 GCA_002690085.1 Flavobacteriaceae bacterium | reverse complement strand
GGTTATGTACCATTTATTAATGCAGGTCTTGGAGGAAAGATAGTTTTTAGTGTAGATAGAGCATCAGGAAGAAGTGTATTTGCATTGCCAGATACTCAAACATCCAAAAATATTATTCCTCAAAATGGTTCTACTGACTTTGCAACTTTACCTGAGACGCCAAATACTACTGGACCATCTATTGACCAAGGATTTGAATTAGTATTTGCAGTTGATGGTGCTGGTAATTTTAATCCATCATCAAATATACAACTTCGATTAGGCTGGCAGTTAGGTTTTAGAATTGGTCAATATAGTTGTCTAGGCTATCTTTACAGCACTGAAACCAGTAATCTAGTTTATTTAAATGCAACATCTGTAATATCAGAAGGTATATGTATGATTTCAGGACCAAGATATATGTTTCTTTCTATTGACGATGGTAATAATAATGTTGGTTCAAACTTTACAGCGATTTTTGCTGAGTCAACTTTGGGTGAACATGTTATGACACGCATTAACTTATCTTCAACAATGGATAGTACAGGTATTTATAAGTGTGCAAGTGACGCTGGTTTATCAAATCAATTGAACAGAACACGGGAATATTTTGGTCCGGTAAATATTTCGCGATTAAAAATAAAATTAATGGATGAATATGGTAGAATTATTGATCTTAATGATATGGATTGGTCAATGAGTATGGTTTTTGAAAAGTTATACGATTGATGAGTAGAAGTTTTTTACTTTTTTATTAACTCTTATCTTACGATAATCAAATGAAGATAATTTCAATCCTTCAATATTTTTGACTCTTGAAAGAGCTACATATGTTTGACCGCACTCAAATATATGTGAGCCAGCATCAATTTCGGCAACCTCTAATGTAACACCTTGAGCTTTATGAATAGTAATTGCCCACGAATATATTAGTGGTATCTGCTGTATACAAAGACCAGGCAGAGTTTCACTTTGCCATAGATGTTTTCCCATTTGTTTCCTTGCACCACATCTAAATTGAACTACTGGAAGACCATTTTGAAAGTCAACAACAATTCCCTGACTACCATTTACAATTTGCTGAGCAGAATCTAATTCAATGTTGGCAATGCACATAACTTGAGTGCCAATTTTCAAAGATATGGTTTGTTCAGCCATTGTACCTGATGATAAATAGTTGATCTCGTGTTCTACAGCTTCAGGTGAGGCAATAGATCTTAATTTTCTTTCTGCAGGAGTAAGCTCATCTACATTATCTTTAACTTCACTTTTGTAAATGTATTCTTCAGAATCAGGAAGAGCCTTATATTCTTTTGCATTTACCATATCCGCGTGAAATCTTCGTGGGAACATTAAAGTAGGTTTTATCTCTCCATCAATTTTGGTACCAACTCTAGTATTTAGTTTATCAATTGTGTTCCTAGTAATTTTACCAATGCGCACTTGATTAAGGATTTTTATAAATGCATTATCATCTTGTCTTTTAATTGTAGATAATTGACATATACTATCTATACCATCCCAAGATTCACTTTCAAAACAGAATGCAGATGTATCTTCATCTTCATCATCACCTACTGGTGGTAATTGATAAAAGTCTCCGGACAGCACTAGTTGAATGCCTCCAAATGGTACTTCACGTTTATTCCTAGCAATTTTAGCAATTAAATCTATGCACGTTAGTAGTTTTTTAGATAACATGCTAACTTCATCAATAATAAGAACATCAATTTCTTTCCATGGTTTCTTTTTGTATCTATTGCCTGTTACACGTTTTACAACATTTTTTATATCACCGCTTGCTAGTCCAAATCCACCCCAAGAATGTAATGTTTTTGCACCACACTGCAGAAGTACAGCCGCACACCCAGTCATCGCACAAACTTGCACTTTACGTTCACTTTTCTTACATTCATCAACAATCGTTTTGATTAGATACGATTTACCTGCTCCACCCGGTCCGGTAATGAATATATTATTTCCACATTTGAAAGATATCAATGCTTTTTCTTGATCAGATGTTAAGAGATCCACCATTATGATTGCTTATAAAACATGATGGTGAAATTAAGTCAATTTTTTAGATATTATTTACTTGATTTATGTATCATTTGTATCAACAGAATCAGTACAATATCGTGATGATGCGTTTTGGAAAGCGACTCCTGAAAAATCTTGGAAAGCTATTCCATTCATATCNCTAACTTGNGTCATTGGAGCAACTTTATAGCTATTGATATGATCATTGTATAATGTATTCTGTGTTCCAAAAACNACTTGTGATGGAAATGNAAAACCTGTTAAAGGTTGTCCAGCAACTGCTCCCCAATAAGATTCTAACCATCTAGCATCAATAGAAATATTAGGTTTTATTTTTCTATTTTCAGGATTACTGGCCCTTTCAATGGTACATTTTGCAGTACGAATACTGTATGGATCAACTACATATCCAGGATAATTATCATATACACTTGCGCCATTTGCATTTCCTGCAACAAATTGATTATAATCAACTGGCACCTCATCTTGTGATGCATTAGGTAATGTTATTCTTCCGACTCCAGCAATAGGAGTAGCACTACTAGACTGTTGGTTTATTATAGTACCATTAATTTCAGTACCTTGAACTGTTGGTAATGGAGCTGAACCATTATCCGCTTGAGTAGTCGAGACTGTAGCATTTGGATTAGTATTTAAACGATAAAATGCGCCCATATTACTTTGCATACTTAGTGCTTCTTGTCCATTTATAACTGGATTCACTATTCTTTTTCCAATAGCTAAATCCATGTAGGTACGATAACTACTAACTTGACTAAGCTGGCTAGCTGGTTTACCACTAGAATGTAAAACCGACCCACAAGATTTTACACTGAAGTTACGGTTTGTACTCTGGTATTCACTTAATTGATTAGCATCCTGAGAACTAACAATTGCATTGTACATAGTTTGTCGCCGTAAATTATTAGTTCGCTCGCTACTAGTACCAGCTGATTGATTGAATGGCTTGAAAGCTTTACTCATAGTATACAATACACTTAGATAAAATAAGATAAAGATGATAGGGGTATATAGTTAACGATATGGGAGCTTCTTGTACAAAGGCTGCTTGCTGTGCAACTCTTATTTGTAGAAATGAATCTAGATCAATACCTAGTGATATTCCAAAAAATCAATATCCAAAATATGTTCCTCAAATAACATATGGTAGGGTTGTAGATGTGTATGATGGGGATACAATAACTATAGTAGGTTATGTAAAGCATAATCCCGAACTATTTAGATTTTCTGTAAGACTGAATGGTATTGATTGTCCTGAAATGAAGGGTAAAAATATTAATGAAAAGAAAGTGGCTAAGCTAGCAAAGCGGTATGTTTATGATTTAGTGTATAATAAAATAATTACTCTTGAAAAAGTATCATTAGATAAATATGGCCGAGTGTTAGCAAACGTTATCTTTGATAATAGAGATATTGCAAAAGAGCTATTAGAGAAAAATATGGCAGTCTCTTATGACGGCGGGACTAAAGTATGTCCTGAGGATTGGCTGAACTATTATCTTGAAAAAAATAAATTAACAGATGAACAGATAGCGATTTTATAACAGAATATTTTTTATAGCTTGTCTACTATCTTGAGCCTATTTCTTTTTTTTGTTTGACATTCGAGCAATATTGGACAATGATCTGAACCCATCACATCATGCCAAATCATCGCCTTTTTAACATATTTCATTTGCGCTCTTCTAACAAGGAAGTAGTCGATTCTCCAACCAATATTAGCTTTCCTTTCCCACGGAGCTTTTTGATTCCAATATGTGTATGCTTCTTCTCTTGTTGGATGTTTTGATCGAAATGTGTCAACCCAACCATCTTGAAGAGTACTCTCAAAGTTAGATCTCTCTTCAAGTGTTACTCCTACTGCACCTGCCCATTGATCTGGTTTGGCAATGTCTATATCTGTCCTCGCTACATTGAAATCACCACAAACTATGGTATTTTTGATTTTATTAAGATCTTTAATCCACTTTCTAAAATGTTGATCCCATTCTTGAGTTCGAAATACAAATCTTTCATTGTCTTTTATTTGACCATTTGGTGTATACACACAGACGATTATATAGTCACCCATATCTAATGCTAGGGTGCGACCTTCATTGATTCCTAGTTTCATTGAAGGCAACAATTGTTTTGGCTTCGATCTAGACCAAATAGACACACCATTCAAGCCTTTTCTTTGTCCACCCTCACCATTACATGCAATCCAATATCTATATGGAAATGCTTGTTTCAATGTAATTGGAATAACTGGCTCAATCTGTTGTTCAGTACCCTTAGTTTCTTGAAGACAGACAACATCCAAATCTTCTTCAATCAGAAAGTCCAAATATCCCTTTTTTAGTTTGGCTCTTATGCCGGCTACGTTCCAGCTAACAAGTCTTGTCATTTTTGTTACTAACTATCTATTGCAATAAATCGTATCAATTTTTTTATTGATAAACGAAAAATAAGAAAAGCTTTCAACTTTTCCGTTTTTTTATTTTTTGTTTTTTTTGATTTTTTTGATTTACATGAAACCTCGCTCGTGATTGCATGCGAATGTATGTGCGTGTATGGAATCTGCGCCAGTTTCGCAACCAAGACAGAAGTCTTCGTCTTCCTCACTGTCTTGATCCTCTTCTTCACTTGCTCCATCTTCATTCCACTCTTCTTCATCAGTGTCTTCTCCATCAGACCACTCTTTTTCTTCCTCTGAAGCTTCACTAACCTTGACTTCTTCTTCGTCGTCAACGACAAATCCATCAAGATTCCGATTTAGTTGGACGCTATCTGCGCCACGTCCAACTTGCCAAGATGTATCAAGACCTCGATCAAAGGCACGGTCGTAAGTGTCACAACCAACGATGCCTGATCCTTTAACGTGCTTGAGCACAGCTTGGCGAATGACGGGCTTGACAGCTCTTCCTGAACGAGTGCGTTTTTGGGTGATGATGTAGTCGGCAAGAATCCACTTACCAATGTTCTCTGGATGAAAGTTTGTCTGGTTTATTGCTTTACGAGCAATGTCGTGTGGGAGCCCAGTCGAATCCAGAATCGCAGTATACTCTTCCATGTCGTACTTGGTAATTCTGTCGCCGGCCTCGAACATGATGCCAGTGATAGCGCAGGAGCCTTGCTCGATAGTTCCGTTGTACTCGGTGTAGTTGCGGGCCATTTTGATTTACTTTGTTAGTAGTTTATTGTTTGGGAATGGTAACCTCACTGATAGGAAAAAGTATTTCAATTTTTTGAAAGTTCCGTTGAGATCGATATGATATAGAAAAAAATAACAAATCGATTTAATTAAGAGCACCCATGCACATAGAATATAGTAATCTATTAGTAAAATAAATTAGGAATGGTCCTAAAATAGACATTAATGCATCAAAAATTGATAGCTTATTTTTATAAAGACCAACTATTGTATCAACCACTGCCATAGCTAAAAAGATTAATGCAATGATGGTTAAATAAAAATAGAAAGCACAGTAGTCCTGGCTGTAAGGAGATAAAAATGTTTGCTCAAATGAGTTCATTATATATTTATATGCGATTTTTAATTATCCGCTGAATATTCTAGTGGATTAGCTCGACGCCTTTTAACAGGACCCGGGCGTTGATCAATTCCATTTGTATGATCTGCTGTAATTAGACCTTGCAGATTACCAAGCTGATGTTGAGCATTAGACAACATTGTATGGTAAGTTGCCAGGCGGGTTGTCATTTCTGAGATCTGCATTTTAAGATCCCTAATTTCACTACGATTATTCTGTGCTGTAGAACTATTTTGCTTGAGAATCCAGTAATGTGGATCATCATATACAAGTTTTGCGATATTTCCATGAGAACTATCATTCATCTTTTCTTGAATTGAGAATGCAGATGGTGTATCATACCATAGCTCAAAATGAACGAAGGCTTTGCTGAAATTACTAAGATTGCCGCTTTTACTATAAATTGGAACTAGATCAACGCGAGATACGCGTCCAATATCTAGAGAATGAAACATATGCGCCATGAAATCTGTAATATTAGTGAATGACAGACCAGACTGCTTCATGTAGCAGTTATTAGCGACACGAGGAATGTAAAGCGACAACTTGTTGTTAAAAGTCATACTGGGAGAATATCACTTATATAGGCTATATCTCTATTTCAATTTTCTAGAGAATACTTGGTGAACTTAAAAGATCCTTTACACTACTATCAATTATATTCACTATAAAATCATGTCATTGTCTTCATATGTTATGATTGAACTAATACAATATATCAATTGAGACTGTTTAAAGTATTATTAATAATTCAGTGAATAAATGGAACACTCTATAGAAAGTTATATGCTACCTTATGTAAAAATTACCAGAAAAATTACTATATCGTGCGATACATTTGGAGGCTTTACAAGACAAATAGATGTGAATGCCTTCAATACTAAGGATGAAATTATTAAACATATACTAGATGCTTTGCGCATTAAATTAGTTGAAAATGATTTGCACGTCTTAATAGAAAAACTAGATAAAACAAGAGAAATATATCATATTCATGACTACAATTTTGATTATATACTAACTAATGATCAGGAATATTATGTTTGTAATCATAATTGTCAAGACACTTAAACATAGCATTAAATGATATGTGATGAAGCGACTTCCAAACGAATTGCAAAAAGAGGTAATGAGTTATCTTAGAACTTGCGATATATGCGGAAAAAGTGCTTCTGCAATTGTCTGCAGTTACTGCGATATCAATTGTTATTATAAATGCAAAAAAAAACAATTGATATGTATTTTGATGAGTATATGTTTTATGCTGTTAATGTTAAAAGTAAACACATTGTGTTCAATTATATTGATGATTATCACTCTGGCGCTGATAGAAGGTTTATTCTAAAATTATTTTTTAGATTTACCACTCTTAGCTTTAATGACAAAGGTGTTAACAACAATGTAACTAAGAACAGCCCAAATAAGAATACATACAGTAGAAATAATATTAACAGGTGTGTTGCTATTTGCAGACCATAAATGGCAGCATAAAATTGCTACAAAAAGAAGGAAAGAGCTGTAAGCATAACCATTGTAATATTCAGTCTTTGCTTTGTCAGTATCCATGAAATAAGTAGCAATAATACCAGTCGGCATACCACCAATTAAAGGAGCTAATGCAGGTGAAGCGTATTTAGATACAAACTTAGAACCCGCAATAACGGATCCACCAATAAGGAAAGGCTTTACGATATCCATATGTATTTATCAAATATTTTATCTTAGAGCTGGTGCTACGAGATCACCAATACATTTTAAGATATTTTTTCCAATGATAGGATATTTATCGTCAGTTAAGTTGGCAAGACTAATTCTTAAACGCCATGGAGTCGAACCAAAACCTGATCCAGGCAATAAAATAGTATGGTATTTACTTACCAAATGAAACAAGAACTCAAGATATTCATATTCCTTAACTAGGTATGCAGCTGCTTTTTCACCATATGCATTTTTGGTCACAGCAGGAATATCTACCAAGCTATAGTAATCTGTTTGTGTTGGCACAATAGTAATAGGGGTTTTGAGTTCATCATAAAAACTGGTGATTCTTTTCTTAAGAATAGATTTAATTTTGTTTCTATATGGTTCTCCATTAGCCCTGTCGTGAATATCATAATATAATAAGATGCCCATAAGCACTTGTTGAGGTGTAGATAAACCACCTACATGTGCTTCAGCTACTTGACGACTATCAAAAACAAGACGGTCCATAAATGTTAGTTTTTCAGGATCAAGAGTAGCGGTTTCATAACGTTTATGAAGAGCCTTCTTATATTTTTGTGGAAGATTTTTCAAAAGCTTATCAATACGATTATTCTTTGCAAGCATAGTAAGACCTAAACGCCAGCCAGTAGTACCAAAGTATTTACTGAGTGAATAAACTTCAATTGTATTTAATGGACATGAAATCATAAAAGAATTATACTGATCAGCAAAAGGTGCGTATACATTATCAGAAAGTACAATAAGATCCTGACGTTCATTATCTACAATATTTCCAATTCGATCAATATTTTCCTTAGATAACGAGAATGCAGCAGGATTAGCGGGATTAACCATAAAAAGTGCTTTGATTCTCTTATCTTTTAATTTATCAATCTCACTGTCCGGAAGTGAAAAATTATCATCTGGATTACATTTAAGCTCAACAATTTCTAAATCATAATCAGATAATCTTGGCATTTCTAGATACGGACTGAAAATAGGAGTAATAAGTGCAATTTTATCTTTAGGTAGAAGCAAGTAATTTTCCTTCAAAGTATTAAATACATATAAGATACCTGCTGCAGCACCTTCTGTAGCAAAACAGCCAAAATCATTTGGTTTCATTTTAGCTCCACGTTCACTTCCATCAGCAGCAGCCATTACTAAATCATAAAGGAATCTCTCAGCTACAAGTGCTAAATGTGGTTGAATCTGTGGTGGAACTGGATAATAGCAACCTAATGATGATTTTACTACATCATAAATAATAGCTTGAGGATCAACCTTATCTTCCTTAGCACATTTAATAAGATATTTCATGTATTCAAGGAAAAATCTACCTCGTTTTGCAGGCCATTTTTTAGCTTTTTTGGCTAAAACCTTAATAAAGTTCATAGAGTTTTCAAGGGGAAATAATTCAATATCTGTTGCCTTTGGGGTAGAAAGCTGAATAGATGTTTGTTGTAGATCACCGAAGACAAGACGCCCAAATGAATTAAAAAAATTAGGATTGCCGCGACCAGCGTTAAGAGCATTAGGTCCAGCCATTTTAATTAACTTATAGTTAAGCTCAAACGGAGATAGCTCATCAAGTTTCTTAAATAAAGCTTTTGGTATACGTTTTACAACAGAACGACTTGATTTTTTCCGTGTATGACGTTTTTGTTTTTTGTTAGCTTGTTTTTTGTAGGACTTAGCCATTATAGATTATGGTCACAAAAAATGTTTTTTTAATCACTGAAAATATCGCACTGAAAATTAAGAACCAGACATAAAGGGATTTTTATATGCATTAATATCAGATGGGCGCAGGTATTTTACCAGTATGCTTTAAAAGTGGAGTTATGCTTTTACTGCTTGGAAAAGAAGGATATGAGAAAAAATGGAGTGACTTTGGCGGCGGAAAAGAAAAAAAAGAACGTCCTATTGCTACTGCAATTAGGGAAGGTTGTGAAGAATTAAATGGCATGTTAGGATGCGAAAAAGATATGCGTAATTTAATAAAAAATCACCTATATGATAAAATAGAATATGAAGGATATACTACTTATCTTGTAGAAGTTCCATATGATCCTTTATTGCCGTACTATTTTAATAATAATTATAAACTAATGAAAGAGAGATTTCCACATTTAATTGAAAAAAATGGTATGTTTGAAAAGTGTGAGATTAAATGGTTTACGATGAATCAATTTAAAAGAAATCGAAAAAATATGAGACCTTTTTACAAAAAAGTAGCTGATAAAATAATACAAATCCATAAAAACTAAATATCTAACACTAATGTAGTAATGAAATCATCACATCTAAAATTAGTGATTATTGTTGTATCTATTTTATATGGGATACATATTGTAAAAAAAATATCAGATAATGAGCTCTATTTTAAAAATAAATTAGATGATCACTTTTTTAAGAGTGCAATTCCAGAATATTTTTTATTACTATTAGTGCTATTAGTTATTGGATATGCTTTTAAAAATGAAAAGGATATTAATGTAAAAAGATCGTATCTTGGTTTAATTAGCTTGGCATTAGCTACTACTGTTACCAGTTTATCTGCACATCTTAAACTACTTACATTACCTGCTTTTACAGTTATTTTCTTTTGGGCATTGACTCATTCTTTGATATAAATGCGTATTGAGCTGATATATGAATTATTATTAATTGATATATGAGTATACAAACGATAGATAAAGAAGATTATCAACAAGATTTACATGTGTCCCAAGAAAATAAACAATTGTATGGAGAGATTTTTACTCCATTTAGTTTGATTAATATAATGTTTGATATGATGGATAATTCTGATTTCTCTGATCCTTCAAAAACTTTTTTAGACGCTGGGGCTGGCAGTGGTTATTTCTCTATGTGTCTTTTTTGGCGCCTTATGAAGGGTCTTGAACCAATTATACCAGATAAAAATGAAAGATCACAGCATATCATTCAAAATATGATATTCATGAGTGAAATAAGAGAGGAAAATATAGGTAAACTACGTATCCTATTTGGTGAATCATGTAATGTAATCGAGGGTAATTTTTTAGAATATCTCTCTACGAAGTTTGATTATATCATCGGTAACCCGCCTTACAATTGTAATGGAATTAAAAAAGTACCTACTAACTCTTTTAAAAATAAAAAACAAGACGGTAAAACAATATGGTTTCATTTTGTCAAACATTCCATTAATTTACTTAATCCAGGAGGCAAGATCCTATACATAATTCCTAGTATTTGGATGAAACCAGGGAGAGATAAATCTTATGAGTTTATTACATCTTACAAACTTAATAAAGTTCGTTGCATGTCTAACAGTTTAACTAATAGATACTTTTCAGGTGAAGCACAAACACCCACTAGTTTATTATTAATGACCAAAGCTCCAACTGATAATACTACAATGTTGTACGACCAAGACTTGGATAGGTATATTGAATATCCTTTTGATCCATCAGTATTTGAGCCAATACCTGTTTATGGTTGTTCTGTTTTTAGAAAAGTAAAGCGAGATCTAAAAACAGATGGGTTAAAAGTTTTCAAAACGAATATGCCTTCAACTACAGCAACAATTAGTAAGATTAAAAATAAAGAACATCCATATGAAAATATTCGTACCTGTATTCTCTCTGGTCTTAATCCAAAATTGGTAGTAGATTATAGCAATAAAGAACTCGCATTTGCAGGTAAACGAAAACTAATAATGCCACATAAAATGTATGGTTTTCCTTTCATAGATAAAGATGGCAAATATGGTATCAGTAATAGAGATGCATATGTTATTGAGTCAAATAATATTGATTATCTAGAGAGATTATCCAGTTTTTTTAAGACAAAGACAGCTCTTTATCTTTTTGAAGCAACCCGTTATAGAATGAAATACCTGGAAAAGTATGTTTTCCAGGTAATTCCAGATATTTATAAGTTGAAACATTTTCCCAAAGAAATTACAGATGATACTATAGCTACCTATTTTGGATTTTCAGATGAAGAAAAAGAAGCCATTAATAATCTTCATACTAAAAAATATACATTTACTTATTAATTAATTTGTTGATATCCAAAAAGAAACCTTCAAATAAGTCCCACTGAGTATGAATAATACCCAATATACCAAGTACAAAAGCAATTATTTGCTCTTCTTTTCCAATTTTTATATCGCTTACACGTCTTCTAGGAAAAAATACAACTATTAATACTAAATACATAAATACTTCAGATACAGCCAATGATTCTTCTCGCATTTTATCAAGCATTTTAACTGTTCTACTATCCCATCCTAATCTATGACTTAAACGCGACATAATTGAAATTAAAAGAAATAACGCTTTTAGTATGATTACAATCGCAATAAGTGTATTGTATAAATGTTCTTTCATTTACACTATACCTAGAATATTTTATTATGTAGTTGAATCATTACAACATATACACTGCAAACAAGTATAATGTCATAGATAACTGCTCTAAACCCAGCAGCTTTAAACCATCTGGCAAAGAACGAAGATCCTTTTTGTGCTAAAAATAAAAACATAAAAGCACTAGAAATTATACCACTGGCTAAGGCCAAGCTTCCTAACTGACCAGCGTGATCATCACCCTTGATATTTAATGTGTTGGCTGTAATCATACCAGCAGAAATATACATAGCAATTAAAAATATATCAAGAATAAAGCTTTTTACAGGAGACCCATAGTAATATTCCTCAACAAGTTTTGGCGCATTAGAGAGAAATGTTGGTAGATCGAGAATGTATACTAATACAACAGTAACTATTGAAAGCGACAATAAATATGAGAACCATCTGCCAATCCAAACACTCATTTAATTTATAAAGCGATAAAAATTGATGTGGATTATTCTCTCTAATCTATATTCATTAAATATGCCATATCTTGCTTCAACTCGTTTCAATACGGAGACTTGGGAGCAAAATCAAACATGGAGACGTAAAAATGAGTATAGAGGTTGTGTGTATGGAACACCCGTTCGAATAAAAGACGATGTTCCAATTGGAGCTAATATCATTGTTCTAGAGATGCAAAATGATATTAACAAAATTGTAGGAATTGGATTGGTTAGAAATAATCTAGCATTGGACAGAAAATACAAAATATATGATTGGGGTAACTATAATCGATATACGTATAGGAGTGAGTTTAGAATAGATAGAGATTCATGCGATGTAGATGAGGAAAAAGTAATGGCTATTCTTGACCAACTTTGTTTTAAAGGCTCACGACACTTGAAGAGAGGATCTGGTGTAACATTCTTGCCCGGCTGGATAGTTCATAATAGTCATATTGATTTTACAGAAAAAATTACCAATATGTTCAAAAGAAGATATCAGTGATTTAATTATATTTTTGTGTTTTTAGATTTTTAAACTGCTGGTGTAAGTAGGGAATTAGCCCAAGTTAGGAACTCTGGTGACTCATAATCATTAATGCCCTCTTGTTTACCAGATTTGTACAAATTGTATTTTCTGATTTCAAGACCATTGATGTATTGGATGACGGGAACAGTAATTCGATGATCATATGAGATCTTAGCCCATTCACGATTGCAATACTCAAACAATTCATCTATTTTTTTTACTTCATTTTGAATAAGCTGCACGAAGGCTTCACCAGTAGCAGTTGCATTACAAAGTCCCCAAACCCACTCTAGACCTACATCTCCGATTACTTCAAATAGGTTGAGAATCAAAGCATTACGCCTCCTAGATCGATCAGTGTTGTAAAGCTTGCGCTGCATCTCTTCTTTTGTAACTTTTTTCAACAAATAGTCTACACGAATACCCATAGTATCAGCTTCTTCTCGAACCTTATTTTGGTATCTTCTTACTTCGTGTGCACGAATGTGGGTAAGCATACGATAGATATCCATAACCTGCCGACCAAGCGATCTTGAAAGTGTGACTGATGTGGTAGAACGACGCAATTGCTCATCAACACGTCGCATCAGATAATATCCTGGCATGTTATTTGCATTGCACTGACCCATACCACGTCCAGGCTGTCCATCTGCTTGACCATTAGCATTTTGCCTCTGAAACTGGAAGAAGTGAGGATTATGAACAACGCCATTGTCAATAGCTCCAGTTCTCCAACTGAAAGCCGTATGACAGGATGTGCACCACATTTGATCACAACCTTCAATTTTAGAGATTCTTTCACCACATGCAGGACAAGGTTTTGTCTGTGATTTGATAAGCTCAGCACTAGCTACATCGTCTGGATTACAGGTATGTTCAGAGTCTGCATGAGGACCTTTAACACATAGACAATTAGGACAAGTATGATAGTTGCAAAGTCCACATTTATACTGAGAACTCAAGAATCCTCGACAATCTTCTCGAGGACAACCCATAACAAACTTGCGCTTTACAACTTCAGTCTTTTTATTTTCCATTTGCCAGAGTTCATTTTGTTGTATTCTAAGGCGAGCTTGCAGTTCCCGCATTTGAGCTTGCAACTCATGAACATCTTTCTTTTTTTCTTCTACCTGAACGCGTCGCTCAACTTCACCCATTGCTTCAGGCAATTGGCTGATTGCCCGTTCCAGAAGAAGTTGAGAACGATGATTACGATAGTCTTTTGAAACAAATGATCGATTTAGATTGTCATTCATAAATGTCATACTAAATGTTTTATTGCATTTCATGCAACATGGATCAGCATTTGTTGTTGTAAGGTATGTCCGAACACAACTTTTGCATGCTACATAACCACAGTCAGCATATTCACATGTTACCGGAGCATTGGTGCTTTTATTGAAAGTCTCGCAGCAGATTGGGCAGTCAGTCATGTTTTGTACTTGTAATACTTTGTTGATTCCAGGGGATGCCATCATTAACCTACCATATTTAGAGATCAATTTTTCCAAAAAGTAACTCAAAAACGCACAGCTTAAAAGTATCCATATTGTATATACATCAAGATGAGTGAATTAGATACAAATATTGATAATTGGTCCACAGCTGATATTTTAGACCTATTAGGTTTGACCAACCCATCATCAAGTCAAATAGAAATAGTATCAAATCGATTGATTAGTAAAGCTTCAGAAGAAGGAAACGAAACCATTGTTACATTTTTAAAACAGGCTAGATCTAAGGTGTTGCAAACTTTAAGTACACAGGAAGAAGAAGGATCTTTTAATGAACAAGCTACTGATCAGCTCCTTGATTGGTGGCATAATCAATCTTTGACTCAATCAGATCCTACTCAAGCAGATAGAGTTACTTCTAGACAAAATAAGGTTCAAACTTTTGATAATGATCATTTTCAAATGAAACGAGAAACTCTAGGTGTGAATCAAGTATTTAATCTTCCTGTGGCTCAAGGCACTATTAATCCAAATCTAAAAAATGTTGTTGAGAGAACAGTAATTATTGATAGTCAATATCGAGCTAATATCTTTCCTTATGCAGGTCAGAATATCACTGAACCTTCATATCCAACTTCGTTTTCAGTTGATTTAACTGAGACACTGAGTAATGTAATATCAATGGAACTTTATTCAGTTCAATTTCCAAAAACATGGAATAACATTTCAGGATTTATTGGTAATAGTTGTTATGGTGTTGAAACATCAGATCAAAGTGATTTAACTTATAAGGTGGTTACAGATGGTTATTATGAAAATGCTAGTGTTTTTGTAGATTATATTAATTCAAATCCATCTTATTACAATATCGATATGAGTTATAATTCTATTACTAATCGAATTGGAGTAAAGGCAAGTGGATCTGGGTATAATACAATTATATGGTATAATGGACAAGAAACACCTACAGATCCTAGTTGTAATTCATGTGTAACAAACTCATTTTCAAATAATAATTTGGGGTGGACTATAGGATTTCGAGAACAATATGATGATTCTACAGGAAGTTTATTTACTTCTGTTAATAACTCTGATTACACATGGGCTCAAGCAGCGCCTAACTTAAATGGGCCACAGTACCTTTTGTTAACACTAGATGATTACAATCATAATCGATTAAATAAAGGTATTATTGGTACAAATATTACATCTAATAAATTAGATTTGCCAAAATATTCTTCCTGTAATAATCTTACTACGGATAGTTCGGGTAATGCAATAGCTACAATGGCTGCACCAAGGCAGCTAACTAGAGCACAATTGTTTACAATAAATAAAATATATGAATCAAGAATAGCCAAAAAGACAAGAAATGTTGCTCCAACAACAAATAATGTACTAGGCGTCATACCTGTGGGTAATGATCCTCATGGTTCAACAATAACAATTTTAGGCCCTGATATGGCAAGTAACAGTAGAGATTACTTTGGCCCTGTTACAATAGATAGAGTAGGAGTTGAGTTACAAGATGATAAAGGCAATCTCCTTGATTTAAATGGTATAGATTGGTCTTTTACTTTTAAGGTTCAACAATTATATCAATATTAAGTGCGTTATAAAATTGATAAAAAGATAAATATAAATATTGTGGTGTTAACCCCCTCGGGATAGCTCAGTTGGTAGAGCGATGGACTGTAGAAGAAAGTAGGTTTCCATTGGTCACTGGTTCAAATCCGGTTCCCGAGATAATTTTTTGAGCACACTATTATGTGTTCACAAAATTAGAACTTTTGTTTAACAACACCATACAAGTCACTAATATTAGATTGTTGAAGTGTAATTAATTCCATTTGACTAGTATAATATCTATCTAATGTTGTTTTTTGCTTTTGAAAATTACGTTTTATTCCAGAGGCAAGATTTTTAAATGCATCAATGGTTTCTTTATGGCTAAAATCTATCTTTCCCTGATCAGAAATCATTTTAAAAAAACTAAGAGCCAGTTTAATACTATCAAAATTGTTTACCAGATTGTGTATGAAAATTAAAGGCGTGCCATTTCTAACTTCAAATTGAAAATCATCTCTATTACAGATTCCAGTATGTAAACTTACAAATACAGCAGCTTCAATATCGCTATTTGCAGGATTATCAATATCAGAATAAAACTTATCTATTTCTGCTTTCTGAACATTACGAGAATAGTTTTTTGTTTCGATCATAACTGTCATACCTTCTACCCTTAAAATAAAGTCACCTCTATGTGGAATTGTATGTGTATCCTCTACATCTGCAGTAGGGAACATCATATTAAGTCTTGAATAAACCATACCTTCACCATCCTTACCTTTTAATGAAGAGTTTTGTTGACGTTGCAATTTAGATTCGTAATCTTGTCTCATTGAATCACGTTTGTCTCTTTCATCCATTAAAATCTTCTGATGATTTGCAATTAGAGTTTCAAATCTTTGAGCATATCTTTGTTCCACTTCACTTTGTAAACTATTAAGTTTACTCAATAAATCACTGTTAGTTTCAGTTAAACTTTTTATTTGCATATCATATTTAGTTCTTTCACCCATGACTGCTCCTTCTATACATATTGTTTGTTGCTCAGTAGCATATTGTTTGTATTGATCAAAAGATTGCTGGAGAGATTCATATTGCTTCCCAGCTTGTTTAATCGCGATTTCATGAGTTTTATTAATTTCATCTATCTTTTTTTGCCAGTCCTCATTGTCCCAACCTTGAAGTTTATTTGCTCCTTCTTTATAAACAAATAATCCTAATCGAATAACCTTTTGTTTATTTTCTAGAGAGAGTGAATGAAACTCACTAATACATTCATTATCTGGTAAATATGTTTCAATAACATCATCCATTGTTTCTTCCATGATGTTATTACATGTATAATAATGTTTAAACGTATTAACTAGCTATTCAAAAGCTGCTGAATAAAAGCCTCTTTTTTTGAACCATATTTCAAATGACTTACTACATCACATGTAGGTAAATTAATTTCATTTAGTAAAAACTCATCATTACTAGAAAGTTCTTCCCCAAATGAATGTCGATAAATCTGCTTTACAATTTCTATATCTGCGTTTCCCATTTCTAACTCAATATCAATACGACCTCTTCGAGTAAGAGCTGGATCAAGCTTCTCATAATGATTAGAAGTAATTATCATAACTCTACCATGATTTTCTCTTATTCCATCAAGTACATTTAGAATGGTAGACAGGGTAATCGGAGATTCATCCTTTTTGGGCGGCTGAACAAATGAAAATGTTTCATTACCATCCTTTGATTTATTTAGTTTTAGTTTGGTAATATCAAGTGCCGATCCAGATAGATCAATTTGTGTTGATTCCTGTAAATCAATACTTTCAGATCTAGTTTTTACTAAGTCACATTGTGCATCAATATCTTCAAAAAGCATGATTTTATCACTCCATTCAAGGGTTTGCTTATCACGACGCTTATATTTTGTTTCAAAATATGCATTAAAAAACTGTTCTTCATTTTTCATTTCACTCAGTGGTATCTCAACAATATGTCTATTTAACAGATTAGCAAGAGCTTTTATCAAAGAAGTTTTACCAGTACCTGGTGGTCCTTTTAGTCCAATGCCAAGAGTATATGGATGTCCATTATCACGGTACCATTGCTCATTATTAATAAAGAAATGTACCTTTTCAAGAAATCCGTCCTTTCCTTTAAAAAACATGTTGTTAAACGTTCTAGTTGATGTAAACTCTACTTCATGCCATGAAGATGAATCTCCTCTATCATCATCATCATAATTTGTTTTTCTATATCTGTAAATAAACAACTTCTCCTTTTTTTGCTGTTTTATATTATCAATAAACTCATTTGTGATTTTGGCTATTTTGTTTTTAATTTGAAGAACAGTGAGCGTATTTGAAATAAGTACTATAGAAAGACGTTTAGTTTTTGATGCCGCTCCGCGTTCCTTATTGCTATCTTCAGCATGTTCATCAATTGAATCAATTATACAAATTATATCTTTGTCAATTCGCATTGGATTTTGAGAATCACAAATATAAATCCCTTTTCCGTCATTTGATCCATAGTTGCGTTCTTCATCATGAATCATAATTTGTTTCAATGATTTGGCCATACCATTTCCATATTTGTTTATATATTCCATTACTGCATTAAACTCGTCAGAAAGATGAGCACTAATTCTTGAGTTCCAAGGTCCATTGTGACACGCTATAGTTCCTTCAATTGTGACCTTGTTGATATTCAAGCTACCACAAAACCAATATGGTAATAGTTTTTTGATATATGGATTCTGATCATCAATAATTGAGTCAAGGATGTTATATAGTATAATTATTGTTGCGAAATAGATGAAATAATTGGATTGATTGTCCCTAAATAACATAGACATCATAGTGCCTTGCAGGAACATTCCATTATGTGTACCAAACATATCGGTTCTAGTATATCTGATATATCTATCTAAGCCAATTTACATAAATTACAGGCGCTAATAGAATACAGTTTTTGAACAGCGGCTACGCCGCATGCCCTACGGGCTGTTCAAAAACTAAACTTAAGAAAGAATAAAAATAACTTATTTTTCGCTGAGACGTGTGGTTTACGACTAGACTACTATTTGTGTGTTTTTTGTTAGTTAAGTTTTTACTGAAGAACTGGACTTCCGTCCGGATTTGAATAAATAGAGAATGTTTGAATGTAAACCCGTGACATCCACCCTATAGAGACCATAATCATAAAGTAATACACAAGTAGATCCGTAGCTATAAATCCCAAAACAGCTAGTATCGGCCACATCATGATCACATTATCATTCATTCTGTTTCCACTGAAATGCTCATCGCATAATATGTTTCCAAAGCCAAGACCAAGCATGGTTAGGAAAGCGTAGCAAAGATTTTGATTGAAATACATTTTCGGTTTCACTTTGAGTATGTTTTAATGTAGGAAAGAAAGAGCAGTTTCATTTTTTTGTAAACGCGGTTATGCTCTTAATAAGAGATCAAAAAATACTTTTCTAACAAGTTGATTTTGCCATAAACATTGCTGCAATTACACCAAACGCAAGACCCATGTGATATTTCAATTGCATATGTCTATAAATATCAAGCCATTTTTCTCTTTGTTCTGCCTTGGATAAACTAAGAATCATGTAATCTGATTTAGGATGAATAATATAAAATAGATAGCAAGTTAGTAAAGTAATACCGCCTACAGAACAAATAATTCCTGTGGACATTAGATTAGTTTTTTTTAGCTTATCAGTCATTATTAAGAACAATATTGATAAAACTATACCAACAGCATACCCTTTAAAATATATATTTCGGCGCTCCCTAATTATTTTTTCATATTTTTGTTTTTGATCATTATCAAGAGTTTTAACAAACGCATCTTTATAATTGCTTTTATCAGCAGTTAATGCCATGTAAATATCAGCCACAAAGAAAGCAATAGCAACAAAACACCATGTTTTACACACTTTCATATACAATTGATAAATATTAATTATGCGATGACTAGATCTCGATTTTACCACAACATATAGTAATGGATACAAACGTTGATAATTATAACAATAATGAAATTATCTCTCTCTTGAAAGTCAGAAATGATGATTCATTAACTGTTGATATTCTAGCAGATAAAATAGATAGAACTATTCAGAAAGTTAAATTAGTAGAAACTGAAGATACTCCAGGTTTAATTAAGTTTTTTCAAGACTGTTTCGTTAGGGTATGTCTTATGAAAGGATTTGAGATAACAGAAACACATAGAAATACACTCGCATTACCGCCATTACCTATAATTCCCGATAATATTGTTGTACCTGGTAGGGACGATAATGTAGAAATTGTTCATCCTAAAATCTATGCCGGTAATCTAACTGAAGCTGTGCCAACCGCTCAGTCAATATCCGCATATTCTAGACCATATGCTAGAGGCACTGTAAATCCTGTTGAAAGAGAAACAATAACTTATCTTTTAACAATTAATAGTAAGTTTCGTCCTGAATATAAACCATATAATTGCCATATTGAGCCAGATTATCAAGAAACCTTCCCTTCTCAAGGAGATTTAATTAGAGAAAAAACATTTTGTAGAAATAATCCAGCAATTGTTAAAAAGGTGGTAGAATTAGAGGCTTGTGGTAAATCTACAAACCGTGGTTATAAAAATGCTGAGTCAGACTTTACAATTGAATTACAAGAACCATTATCTAATGTTGTTAGCATTAAGCTAGCAGGATTAGAAATGATGAATGGATATTATCCTATATCTGAATATTTAGGAACTAATATTTTTAGAATTACTACATTTCATTTTGATGAGACAATGCCGCCCGTTGAAGGGGGGAATGTGAATGATGTTATTGAACATACCATAGCAATATCTCAAGGAACATATTCTGTAACAGAGCTAATGGATACAATTAATTGTATCTTCCTAGAAACTACAAATACTGACCTGAATATTGTTGAATTAAAATACGATTGTTTATCAGGCCGTTTTCATTTTGTATTAAGAACTGAAGATGCAGATGGTAATCCTATTACTCCTCCGACTGGAATGGCATATGCCTTTCAGTTGGATTTTAGACATCCATTATACCCTGAAAGAAACTTATTCTACAATCTAGGTTGGATGATGGGTTTTAGAGAATCACATTATACTATGACAGGTAGTTATATTACATGTCCAACTACAACATGTTTACTTGGAATTAATGCAGATGCCCCAGCTAATCTTATTGGAACAAACTACTTTTTACTAGAAGTTGATGATTTTAATAATAATAATCCGGTAGTTTTGAATTATAACTGTCACACGGAATACTCATTTAACATTCGAAATATCTTAGGTAAAATACCCAATGCAGTTAATGGGACTGATATACTGTTTGAAGACTCATCTGATCGTATTTTTAAAAAAAGAAATTACTTTGGACCAGTGAGAATTAAAAAGCTTAAAATCAGGATTCTAGATGAAAATGGACGTCAGATAAATCTTAATAATACTAATTTTACTATAAATATAGAGGTTGAGACCATAAATACACCTTATAAAAATATGATACGGTAATCATTTATTGTTAATTAAATTACAGTAAATGATTAATCTTTTTTCTTTGGCTGAGGCGGAGGAGGCTGAAACTCAACTAGAGCATATACTAGTTTTTTGGCCATAACAGATGCAGTAAGATTATTGGAAAAATAGTCCTTACATTTCTTTGACTTTACTTCCCAACTTTCATCACCTGCTACGAGATCACCAATCTCAAGTAGTGTGCATCCTTCCTCTACAATAGGAACAACGCCAAGTTTCATACAATCAACAACATGTGCTTTACTAGTTGAATCTGATATTTTCGAGAACTTGTAACTTGATAAATCCTCAAGATACGCCATATAATCCGTTTCGTTGCTATGAACTTTTTTGTTCTCGTCAAAAGTAAAGGTTTCATTTGTCTTTTCTTTGTCCTTATCAAATAGTTCAAGAATAAGAATATACGGTGTGTAAATACCTACATATTTATACTTACCTTCAAGATCAGAAATAACTTTTGAGTCATAGTTGAAAAGTAAAGCAATATCTAATTGTCCTGAAAACATATCTCCTTTAATAAGCGATGAATTGCCATGGTCATAAAGTACAGAGTATCCTGTTCTATAATAATCAGGTGTTACATTTTGTCTATAATTAAGATAATTGCTTCTTGAAATCAGTTGTACGATAAAAATAGAAAAATCTGGGTTGCATTTTCTGGACCAATCACCTAGTAAATCTTTCTTAGGACCATAGATAATAATTCGGTTGGCAGATAGATCAAGATTTATATTTTGACAAAGATGTAACCTAGGGTCATTAAAACAACATATAGTTTCAATATTTTCTAGCAAGGGAACTGCATCTCTAATAATACTAGCTGGAATACCTCTAATGTCAGGACTTGATGCTGCAATATGAATAGGCAAGCCATTTTTAGAAATCTTTATATCGGCTCCAACACCAATTTCACTCATTTTCCAACTACCATCGGCAGCAAAGAAATTGAACATATCAATGTAAATAGGTTCTTCAAAGTGGGTAACAAGATCTTTTTGTGATACTAATTTTGCCAAAAAGTTTTGAGAAATTAAAGATACTGGTTGCAGGGCTAAAGATCTAGCCGCACCAATTTTATCAATTTCTTCAGAACTAGAATCATCATTAGCAAACCCGATTTCATCAAGTTTTTCTTGAGCTTCTAATAGCACATTTTCATTATCTGACAAATAACTATCAATTGCTTCTAGAGCTCCTCCATCTTTATTAAGTACCATTAAAACAAGAGGATAACTAGCTGGTTCACTATTAAGATCAACATCTCTTTTCACACAAACAATGCCATGATTAGAGGTTTTTTCAATAATTGTTGAAAGATCTTTGATAACATAAATAAGTGGTGAAATATAAACTGCTTTATCATCTGTTTTGTGAACATGAACCATAACATCTCTAAGATTTTTAAGTGATTGAGTAGGAATGCAACGATCCTGATCAATATTGTAATGTATGATTTCTAAATCAAATGGATAGAACTCTGTTACATAATTAAATGTTTCTTCTGAACAAGCTAATACTAACTTAACACCTTTCATAGTTAAGTGCATTGATAAAGTCAAAGCCAATAAAGCTGCTCTATCGTGCTTCTGCATTTCAACTGCAAAGTACATCATTACTTAAATTATATACTATTCTTTTAAAATGTTTTACTCTCAGCATAATTTATGCCTAAGACTATAGTTTCTCGAAGCGCAATTGGATTAGAGAATTGTTGCAGGGTATATAGAACAGGTCATTTAAATAAAATAATTAGATTTTGTTGTCCTGAAATGCCTGATCCTGTTAATGATGGTGTAGCTTATGTAGACGAGATGAATAAAATTAATGAAAAGTTTTTTCAACCTTACTTTGATGATCCATTTAATGTTGATCCTGATACAGTTTATTGTGATATATTAGAGTTTTTTGAAGGAGAAAAAGAGCGTCTTAAAAATATTAGTCCTGATTTAATTGCTCAGATTAACTTTATCACAAATGCCATGACCTTGGTAAGAAAAGATGCATCACAATATTTCTTATTGAACTTACAAAATAGTGCAATGGCTACACAAATTGAAAGCACTATTCAAGGTCTAATTATGAATATTTATATGCTGAATACAAAAATTAGTATTTTATCTGGCTATGAAGGTGAGGATGGTGTAGCTGGTACAGCAAAGGTTGAAGTTGCCCAATTTAAAGATCCTAGATACATTATGGCTCAATTTCAGCCCGACCTTACAATGCTTGCCTTTTTATTCCCTAATGAACCCACTGCAAAATATTACATGCGTTTAAAAAAATTACTAGAACAGTCTGGATTATATACATCAAAAAATGATATTACAGAAGACATGACAAGATTTTTAGATAGATTTTTAGTAAAACACGATCTCTCTCTAACGCTAGGACAATGGTTAGAAATAAAAGAAAATGAGGAATTATTGACAACAGATGAATTAGAAGAAATTGAGATCGGAAAGGAACAATTACAAATTATTAGAAAAAGAGACGAGTTTTTAGATGAATGGAAGCAACAACATGGAGATCATTCTGTTTTAAAAGGTACCTTTAATCTGACAATAACTGATATTGATCAAGTATTATGTAGAAGATACGATGCAAATCGCTTTAATTTAGATACAAAAATTGAGCGTTTTAAAAATTGTGCTCCAGCTAGAAGACCAGGTATTATCCCCTATCCAAATGTTTTAGAAAGAATGATGATGGTTCAAGGATCTATTTCTATGGCAACTACCAATATCTCATTCGATCTTGATTCTTTAGCACAGGCTACAGGCAGTGATGCACAACGTATTATTGATAGACTTTCTATTGTTCCTCATAAACTACCGACGCGTCCAATTAAGGATAATTCTTGTACAGAGATTTGTGAACCAGAAAAACGTAATTATTACTTCCCCACATGTTCCACAACGCGAAAAAAAAGTTGTAAATCTAAAAATAACAAAACCCGTAAAAATATTTGTGAATGATTTTTTCCAAATATATGTTATAATGGCTGATTTATCCGATCAAAACCAACTACTCAGCAATGAGGCGAATGTTGCTGTAAGCTCTATTACTCCCGCCGATCCTATTTCGAGCGCACTAGCTGCTGTTCGTATCCCAGGTTCTTTCGAATTGCAAATCGAAAGCACACTCAATTTCCTTCAAGGACAACTAGGTCAAGTACGTGACTTAGAAATTAGACTTCGTGAAACTGCCCGTTCCACTGGTAACTTCGTTCAGTTGCAACACAAGGCTGCTCTTGAAGTCACATGCGATTTCCGTAAGTTCATTGCTTTCAATGGTTCCGACCAGACTGATGATGATGCTTATCAATTCACCGGAATTACTTTAACTAACGATCCTACCAAGGAAGCCGATGCGCAAAAGCGCATTGCAGATTCTCAATATCTGCTTGATCTTAAGCCTGCTCTTTCGGACGTAGCTCGCCAAGGTGTAGATGCCGATAAGACTAGTTATGATGCTGCTTCAAGTGTTCTAAGCACTGTGAACTTCCCAGTTGGAGCAGTGCTAATTGATCTTGACACACATCTTTCTTCTGTTAACGCTGCAGACAAACAGATCACTATTGGAGCCACTGGTAATCCTGCTACTTACCAAGTTAAGGCTGATAAAACCGTTATTGGTATGACTCTATTTGGTCAACTTAACCTTAACTGCAGTAACGTAAACGGCAGTCCTGCTCTTTCCGCCGAAGCAAGTTTCGCTCCTGCTGGATCTATTCTTGGTGGTGGACAGCACGACTCTATTACAATTAATCTTCTCAACCAAGAAGACTTCACAACTGCACAGGATGTGACTGTTAATGCTGCTGGAGCTACTGCTGGTCAGAATCTTGTCAATCTATCCTACGCTGCTGCTCCTGGACAGAATGATGCTGATGACTTTGATATTAATATCTCTCTAGCAAATCTTGGTGGTGAAAATGATGCTGGAAGTGTTGGTGCAAGTATGATTGCAGCAATCAAGTCTGGCGTGAATAGTGCTTCTAAGCTCGTTAAGGTCTTCACCATTATTGTAACTCAGATGGAGTTTAAAGTAGATTCCGATTTTTCGGGTTACATGCGTGAATTGGCAAAGGCTCCTGGTCGTGCACAGGAGATGCCTATCCTTGCAGGAGAAAAGTTCATTGTGCAGAACCCTGCTCATATCAGCTTGGCTGTTACTCCTTTCCAGTACGCTTTCACTTCTGCCGGTTACACCGGAAACATTGCTGCATTCAACATGCTTGACAACATGGAGGTTTACGCTGTATTGAAGCATGCCGAGGCTGCACCAGCCCCTGTATTGCAGAGTGTGGGTATGGCCGCTCTTACTGTTTAAGCAAATCTAATCAAAATTAAATCATAAATTATTTATTACTACCTTTTTGGTAATAAATAGTTTTGTTGGTTAGTTTTATTGTCTATCCTATAATTATAATGTTTCGTTTTCCGATTCGCGAACCCGGCGGCGGCGGCGGTTTTCCAGGTGACGACCTCATCATTGATGATGGGCCCGGCGTCATCGACGATGGCGGCGGCAGCATCGGCGGTCCAGGTGGGGGCACTATTATTCCACCTCCAGCCGAGGCAACACCCCTCTTTGTTGGAATGTCCTGGAGTCCTTCGAACAACCACCTTATCCTGTCTAGTTTAACTGGCACAGATCCAACCACAAATGTGTCTGTCACACTCGAAGAAGCTAGTCTTCTAGGGAGTGGTTGGACTGCGCGTGCATATACCAATAAGTCAGGATGGAGATCCTCAAGCTGGGTCTCATTAAACACTAGTTCATACATCTCCTCTACAACAATTCCAATTGTTTTGGGAGATAATGAAGTACCAAGTTATGGACAAAATGAAAGTTTTATAATGTACACTCAGGTGAGAAGTCCAACAGGTACAATTCATACAAACTTTTTTAGTGTTTCTTGTCAAATTACTAACAATATTGATTCAAGTGGCCCTGAGCACATTTCAGCAGCATGGACAGATGGTAATACATTTACGCTTCCAGCTGGCTCTGGCTCTGGATCAACTGTCAGTAGAGTTATGTATTGGGATGTAAGAGATCTACAGTCCGGTATATCAAATGTTTCTGCGTCTGCATCGGTAGGTAGTCTCGTCTCTACTACATCTGTTTCAATCGGTAGTGGCATTACAAGATATATTTACACATTAACTATTAATGGCACTGTTGCAGCATCTAACACTAGTGTTTCTGTTTCGTTTTCGGCCAGAAATGGTGTAGGTACAACCACGTTTGGTACAATCTTATATGGATCAATCTCTCTATCAGACACCACTGCACCTTCTATTAGTGTTACTAGTAATTCAAGTAAAACTGTAAATCTTTATACTTCAAATAACACTCACAATAATACAACTAATTATTCTATTGGTTTTAAAGTGACTGATGCCCATTCTTCAATTAGTTCGGTTACTGTAACAGGTAATAATTCAACTGCAACCAATACATTAGGAACATTAACTAATCATGGAAGCGGTAATTATTCTCAAGCTGTGTCTGTTCCCGCTAGTAATGCATCCTTAGGAGGTAGTGCAAGTTATACTTACACAATCCGCGCTACAGATTCATCCGGTAATATTGGATCGGCTACTGCTAGTTTCACACTTAATCGTTATGATAATAGTGCACCTACTGCATCTGTAAGTGGTAATACTAGCACTATCACATTTAATACTTCAAACGGTACATCTCAGACCTCTTATAAAAGTGTATCGTTTGCTTGGTCTGATCATTCTAATATTGATACCGGATCAATTCAAATTGAAAAAGTTGGCGGAAAAGGTTATTGGAGTCATGGTTCTTGGAGTGGTAATACGTATAGTGGGCGCTGGAATGTATCTCAATCAAGTATTAGTGTTGAATCAAGTTCCACTGAAACTTTCCGTGCAAAGGTGAGAGATACACACGGTAATCAAGGAACATCAAGTAATTTCCAGTTTTCTTTTGCAAATAACGATAATGTGTCTCCAAGTATTTCGGTACAAAATGTGTCCAGTCACACGTTCTACTCAAGTTCGTCTGGAACCACAACTCAAACTGGTTATGTATGGTGGTCAGCATCTGACTCGCATTCTTCAATTTCTTCTGCATCGGCATCAAAGATCGGTTCTAGCAGTTATATTAGCAGTGTTGGATCTACTAATTCTACAAGTGAAAACGGTGCTCAATACAAAACATCTTATGTTATTGTTAGATCAGTTGGGTTTGGTAGCTCTTATACAACACGAGGCTCATTGATTAGATTGTTAGTAAGTGATGCAGGTGGAAATCAGCGTACGCATGATGTAGGTGTAAGTTTAAGATACATTGATAATGTCAATCCATATTTCAATGCTCCAGCAGCTAAGTATCACACATTTTACACTTCTCAAGGTAATAGTGCTACTGCTAATATGAGTGTAACTGTCCCTGTTGCAGATGCGCACTCTGGTATTGCATCTGGCACTGTAGTTAAAAAATCTGGTTCTAGCAACTGGAGTTCACCAACAAGTGTTAGCTTAAGTGGCGGAAACCTTAGCTTTACAATCCCGCTTTCTGCAAGTGTTCTATCGGCCAACTCAAGCTATGTTTCACAGACTGTGACAATGACTATTACAGATAATGCTGGTAGATCAGTATCTGAAGATTGGACTGGTTATGTGCGTAGAATCGATAACACTGGTCCTTCTATTTCAGGACCATCAAGTATTACTGACTATCACTTTACAACCACTGGTTCAAGCAGTATTTCTAGAAATGTTGATTTTACAGTATCTGATGCTCATAATTCTATTGATACTAATAGTTTTTCAGTATATATTGAGCCAAACACCTATATTACTACTAGTGGAGTTTCTCATGTAAGTGGAAATACCTATAGGTATACTGTCACTGTGCCAAGAAGTGGTAAAAGTATTCATACTTCATCAACTGATTTTGGATTTACTAGAGTCACGGTTGAAGATAATTATGACAACTCATCGTCTTTAACAACAACACATTATGGTACTCATAAAGATACAACCCGACCTAGCATTAACAATGCTCAAATGAGCGGAAGATTTGACTTTACTACATCTAGTTTTAGCACTACAAGTATTACTCGAAATCTTACTTTCAGTTGTTCAGATGCCCATTCAAGTCTTAATTCTGCGTCGATTACTACATCTAGTGCTCAAGTTTCGATTGGTAGTGTAAATAGATCAGGAAATAACTATACTGTTCCAATTACACTAACTAGAGCCGGTTTAACTAGTGATCATGGAGCCACTGTTGTAATTAATGTTAGTGATTCAGCAGGAAATGCAGCAATTGCTAAGACTGTAGCATTAGCTGGAAGTTATGTTGATAATAAGGGACCTGTTTTTGGCACGACAAGTATCAGTGGAGGAAGCACCGCAGCATTCTTACTTTCAAGTGGAACAAACAGCATTAGCCGCGTGGTTACCATTCCTGTTTCTGATGAGATACAATTGAATACATTTTCCGTTCAAACTCTTGGTTCAGCTAAGTGCTCTATAAGTGGATTAAACAATATTAGTTCTACTAGTGATGATTTGCAGTTTACTGTAACATTTGATAAGTCAGATTATTCTTTGGAATCATCACAAACTGAATCAGTAAGAGTAACAGCCTATGATACATCAAATCAATCTAACTTTAAGGATGTTTCCTTTACTGTGAAGTATGATGATGATGTTGCACCAACAATCTCTTCTGCATCAACAATTAGTGTTGATTTTGTTCAATCTAATAGTCAAAGTAGTAAAACTGTGACCCATTCATTTTCAGTTGCCGATAGCGGCGTTGGTCCTAATGCACCAACTGTTTCGGGCGCACTAGCAGGCTCAGTGTCTCATGCTGGTGGTCTCAATTATACTGTGCCTATTACAGTTCAAAGAAGTGCATTTACTCATTATGCTGGATATCAAAATGTTGGAACAATTACTATTACTGTAAATGACGGAGCAGGAAATCCTAAGAGCCAAAATGTTACTGTAAGAGCAAAATTGACAGATGATGTTGCTCCTTCTCTTGGAACAGCTTCTCCTGGTAACTTAAGTCTAGACACTACTAGTAGTGATCACGTTAGAGGAATTACAATCAGCGTTTCAGATGCAAGTGGAATTAATTCTAGCAGTCTTGAAGTTACAAGAGTTAATGGTAGTGGAAGCGTTTCGGGAGCATCATACAGCTCTGGTAATATCTCATTTAACGTAACAACAAGACCATCTGATTATACCGCAAACAATTCTTACGTCTACGAACGATTTAGAATTAGAATTGCGGATGTTAATGGCCATATGTCAGCATATAGATATGTCGCTTACTATGTAAGAGTCGCAGATGCTACTCCACCCGTACTTACTCTTGTACAAGCACCTAGTTTCTCATTAAATCAAAGTGGTCCTTCTAGCTCTTCTTCAAAGGTCGTTATTAGAGCAACTGATGCTCACAGTGGAATTAATGCTAATTCATTCCGTTTCATTGGATTGGCACCTTCAGATGATGATAGATTGGAGGGAACTGCTACAACCCAGTTCAATCCTACTGGAAATGCAAATGAGTGGGAGTTTGATGCTGTAGTAGGTAACACTGGTGTTGTTGGATTAGAATCAATTCATGGTGTTGTTATTGTTGAAGATAATGCTGGAAACTCATCTAGCATCCAGATTCCAATTGATATTCCAATCATTGATAATGTTGCGCCTGTAATTTCTAACGTTTCATACTTAAGTAATGTAAATGTCTACTCGAGCAATAATCGTGAGCAATCTGTAAATGTTACATTTACGGTAACTGATACTGCAGAGGTTATTCCTGGAAATCAGGTTGTGGTAACCAAAACTTCTAATGGTCCTGTCGCTCAAGCTACAGTTGTACAAGGCGTCAGTAGAAGTGGAACCACTTATACGCTACCTATTATTGTGAAAGCATCTGCTTTGGGCCATAATCAAACCGAAACTTTGAGTTACAATATTATTGCACGAGATTCAGTTCCTAATTTATCTCAAGTAACTTCCATTTCATTTACAGTAAAGGTAATTGATAATATCGATCCCGTTGTCACAAAAACAGGTTCCATTCCTGACTTTACACTAAACAATACTACTAATACAAGTAGAACTGTAACTGCCACATTTTCCATAAGTGATGATGTAACGTCAGCTGGAAATCTCAGCTTATCCGCAACATCTGGTTGGGGAGTTAGTAAAAATGGTGGAACTGTGACTTTATCAAAGAACTTTACTCATGCAAGTGGAGTAAGTGGAAGTCAGTCAGTGACTCTAACTGCAACAGATTCAGCAGGAAGATCTGATTCAGCATCAGATAGTTTTGTAATATCAAGATTTAGTGCTGATCTAACCGATCCAGAGTTTGTTGATGTACTTATTAGCAGTAATGATGGTGGAAAAACCAGACTAGACTCAAATACACAAAGTGCAGGTATCATTATTTCTGGAAAAGTAATTGATACTGGAACAGGTATTGATGCATCATCGTTGAAGATTATTTCATCCAGCAATGGAACAATTGCAGCCGGAAACACTATGTCTCCTACTTCATATAACCCATCAACAGGTCAGTTTACATTTGTATTTACATGGAACTACAATGATTTGCGTTGGTTTGATTTATGGAGTAACAATGGTAGCGTAGTATTTACTGAAGACTTTGTAATGCAGGTTGCAGATAATCAAGGTGCGCCTTACACAAATTATAAACAACATACAGTAACTGCACAATTGATTAGAGACGATGTGATTGCACCATCTATGATAATTTCATCGGTTAAGGTTAATGGTTCAGACGTGTCTAGTTCTAATCCAATAGATATAACTGATAGAGTTAATGGAGATAGCAACAGTGGATTTACTGAGGCCATTGAAATCAAGATACTTGCTGCTGATAGTCAGACAGGCCTTGATAGTAATAGTTGGTCTTTAACCTTGAGAGAAAACAATGATCCAGGATATTTAACATTCTTATCTGCAAATGGTGGTTATAATGAGAATGATGCTTCACCAAATGGTTTAACCGTAACTAATGATGCTGGAATTGAAGGTGGTTATAAAATTAATATGAGATTCCATGCACCACAGTTTATTTATGGATCACTTGGTTCTCAAGCTTATGGTGGTTCTCCATATGGAAATAGTGACTTTACTCTTACGTTATCAGTAAGTGATCATAGGGGTAACACCACTATTGCCACAGCTCCAATTGTTATCAACAGAATTGATGGTATTGCACCAACAATTGGTGCTCTTCAAGCTAGATCTGGATCATTAAATAGTATTACCGTATCGCAATCGTCTACCACCTATACACATCAAATTAAAGTGGCTGCGTCTGATAGTCAATCTGGCATTGCATCAGTAGTTATGAATAATGGTTATTCTGCTGACGGTACAGGTACCGAAAGTGGCACATTGTTTTATTATTTTAAACGTACATATGTATGGGCTGATATTTGGAACAATAATCATCCATCTACATTGTCATTAACCGGTGTAAGAGCTACTGCTACAGATAATCAAGGTAATGTTTCACATAGCGGAAGTCAGAATATTACAGTGTCTGCCATAGATGTTGTTAATCCAAATATTGTTAGCAGAAGTGTTACTTATACACAAATTGACCTCAATACAGAAGATACTACACCTATTACAAATCATATGGTTGTAACAATTAGAGATGATGACCATAGTGGTGCAACTGTAGTAGCCAAAAAGGGTGGAATTACCAAGAACTTGATTACTGTTGCAGATAATAGATTCGAAAGAGTTTACTCTACTTCTGTTGTCTATGATGCTGATCAATTCTCACTAGGAGATACAATTGAAAATTGGACCATTGAAGTTACTGACTCAGCGGGTAATAAATCAACTAGCAGTTTTCCACAGATTACTATTTCCAAAGAGGATGGAACTAGTCCAATTATTAGTGCTGTTCAATTGAAGATGGCAAGTACAAATCTTGAAATGGTATCTTTACCATTAAATATTGCATCTACAACTCCTGTAGTACTTAATGCTATAGTCACAGTAAATGATGCACATTCTAGTATTAGTTCGGTAGTTGCTAATGTGGGTGGTGGTGTACCTGTTACAAAGGGAGCAACTACAGGTAGTGGACCTTTCACTATTCCATTGACATTTAATCCATCAGCTGTTGGTCTTCATGCTAACAATCAAAACTTTATAATGAGTATTACTGTTGTTGCAACTGATTCAGCAGGGAATAGTTCTAATTATGTGAAATCTTTGCCTGTAGTACTAAATGACTACTCACCACCCACTATTTCTAATGTAACTGCAAATAATGTTGTATTGAATCATGATCACAATGGTTCATCCGACCCACCTGATCAAGTTATTCAGCTAGAAGCTGATGTAAGCGATGTAGGATCAGGACTTTCTAGTGTAGTTGCAAAAGTTACCTTCAATACTGGTGTAATTCAGCAAACAAATCAAATGCTATCGCTTGTTTCTGCTGTCAGTGGTCATTACATTTGGCGGAAAACAGTTTCAGCAGATCAACTTATTGTGAATGCATCACCAACAAACTATTCTTTCCAGATCACTGCTACACCAATTCTTGGAATTGCGGCAAATGAAACAAAGGTAGCAACTGCTCAGCTTATTGATAATTCTCCTCCAAGATGTATGATTGTAACTAAGAAGATGGATAACAGTGTTTTAACTAACAATTCTAACATTACTATCCAGTCGGAAGTTGGTGCTGTATCATTAAAGTATATTTTGACTGCTATTGAGAGATCTACACCAATCGTTTTGACAAGTGTACGTCTTAATGGTTTGCCGGTACCTTACACTGTTGAAAGTAATAGTAATAATTCTGTCACAGCAGTAGTTAATTACACAGCAAGTATGGTTCTTGCTCTTACTGGAGGTAACTACAGTCAATATGCGGGTATGACAGTAAATATGCTTGTTGAAGATCAGCATGATAATGAAGTGCAAGTAGCTGCTTCTACAATCAATATGGAGGTAAATGACAACACAGACCCAATTGTTGTTACGCAAACTGCAGTATCTCCATCTAGTATCACTGTAAATGAGACTTCAGGAGCAAAAACTGTAACTGTAACTGCATCGTTCAGAGATAATGAGGAGGGTATCCATACTGGTAATACTCAAATTGTTGATGCAAACGGTGGCAATTTACAAGCAGGAATAGTTCAATCTTTAGATACTGCTCTTTCAAATGGTGGAAAGGATGCAACTGTAACTGCCGTTCTTTCTTTCAATTATGATACCGCTGGAATCCAATATGGAGAAAATGTAAGAAGTGTTAGAATTAGAGTGGGTGATGTAAACGGTAATGTACGACTATCGGATGTCGTTGCATTTGTTGTTAAAAGAATTGATGCTGTTCCTCCTACAATCAGTAATGTAGAGGTAAGAATTAATAATAATCTAACCCAAACTGCTAATATTTCCGATAATGTTCAAACAGCCTCTCTAGCAATTAGCGCTGTGGTTGGAGATAATAAGGCTGTACCTGTACCATTACTTAGAAAGAATGGTGCAACCGGTATTCAGGCCACTAATTTCAGTTCTGGATATGGGCAAGCTTATGGCGGTCTTTACACTTGGCAATTCACTATTGATGAAGATGATTACAACTTTGGAACTACACAAGACTCTTATCAATTGTCTGTAACAGATAGCGATGGTCTTTCTGCACCAACCATAACTAAAACTGTTACTGTAGTTAAAACAGATGTAATTCCACCTACAATTACCTTACTTGCTGTTGGTGCAGTTGAATTAGATGCGAATGGTAATGAAGGTCAATCGCTTCTTGCTGCAGGAAATCTAGTTACCTTGTATACCGATCCTAATGGATCGCAGCCTCACAGAGCACGACTAAAGATCACTGCTCAAGTAAGTGATGAGGGAGGTTTAAAGACTGGAAGTCCATTTATTTCAGGTGATATTGCTGGTTGGTCGTTATTAAGTGGAACTCCAGCTGGAATCTACGTTTGGCAAAAGGATGTCAGCAGTGTTACACCAGGAATGCTTGCAATTAATACCACAGTAAATGCTCGTGATACATCTAATATTGCAGGGACTCCTAAGACCGCAACATTTAACATCGATACTAGAGATAATACCAAGCCATTGATCAGCTTGTTTGAAATGACAGGTATTGTTGAAGTTAATGAAATACCTACTATCACGTTGAGAGAAAGTAGCAGTAGCATTACACAGGATGCTACTATTAAACTTAGATGGTCAGACAATGGCACAACTGTACCTCCTTTAGTAACAATTACTTATGGTTCTCCGGCTATAATAGCTGAAACTCTTACTGCGTCCGTGACAGCTGCTGGAGAAAACATCTATTACAAGTCTTTTGATTATGAAGACTTTACAAGCAGTCTGCCTGTTGGACAAATTATTCCAGTTACAATTGGTGCTACGGTAACTGATGTAGCTGGTAATGTAAGAAGTCAGTCTTTGACAGCTAGGATGGAACTAATTGACGATAGTGTACCATTGATTAACACTTATAATTTAACTGGTGGAACTACTTCTAGTAATAGAGGCGTGTTATCATTTGGTAACAGCGGTACATATGTGTTTACATCAAGTGGAAAGGCAAACGGTAATGACAGGTTATATCTAGAGGCCAATGTTACTGCAGAGGATCTAAGAGGTATTGCAAGCATTGCAGTTTCTTCAAGTCCAGCATTGTCGTGGGTTGAAGTATCAACTGGAACCTTCCGTGCTGATATTGGTTATGATGATTTGGGACTATATTCAACGCCTTACTCTTACACTATTACAACGGTAGTAACAGACAATAGTGGACAATCAGCATCAGCCAGTAAAACTATCGCTTTCAGTAAGATAGACGATGTTATTCCTGTTGCCACACTTGGATCAATTGTAGGATTGACCAATGGAAAGGCAATCTTGAAGTCTTCTGACACATCTGAAAAAACACTGAACGTTAACATTAATGTTAATGAAAATACAGTTGGAACAATGGGGGGCGCCTTATTAACAGGGCTGGGCCCCGGACTTGCTATCCATCTTACGGGTGTAGTACACCCAGCTGGATCAACAAATAGAGTGTACAGTTATGATGTAACTCTTGATAGATCCGATTATAAGTTCATCAATCTTACCGATGAAAATCTTAACAACGGTAGAATCGATACCGAAGTTCTAAGCTTTAGAATTAATGATGCGCAGGGTAACTCCTCGGGCGTAACACAAATTATTTCTATTCCTGTGGAACTAGAGGATGACATTGCACCTACTGGATCTATTAGTACTGCTGCTGATGCTGAAATTAATGGTGGTGTAAACAAGGTTAACCTTACAACTAATTCTGCTCAAGACGGGCACAAAGTATATGTCTATGCTAACTTCTTTGAAAATCAAACCGATATTGATCCTGCAACAATTGGTATTGTTAGTGGAAGTGCTCATTTAACATTCAATAAGAGTTACGATTCAGTACTAAAACGGGCAACATTCAATGCTACTGTTACAAGTGCATTTTATAGTTCGTTAACTCAATATGACTCTTATGAAAATAAGACATTTACAGTTACTGGTAAGGATTATGCAGACAATAGCGTAACAATGTCTATCTCAATTGGTTTCAAACGTTCCGATGTGTTGCCTCCCGTAATTAATAACTTTTCACTAAGCGATACATCCATAATTCATTTGGATGAGCACATTAGCGAAGAGCAAAAGAGCATTGAGGTAATCTTATCTGCATCAGTTAGTGATGAAAGAGGACTAAGTGATCAATATGTAACTTACACAAAGAATGGAGTTCTACAACCTGTTAGACTACCAAGTGTATTCCAAGGACCATGGAGTAATTTGACATTTGTAAGTGTTAAACCTGATCCATTTGATCCAAACGCATCAGATGATGTTTATGTGTTTACATTGCACAGTGTTGATCTTAACAATCAAGAAACAACCGCCAATGCAACATTGACTGTGGAATATGATGATATTAACAATCCAATTATCCATAATGCCAACTTTTACGAAAATAATTCGGTAATTACCCAAAAGCTCATTTCTACAAACGGACATGCAAGCCAATATGGTATCTCGGAAACTGTACAGTTTAAAGCTAGATTATCAGATTTAGGTGACGACATAACTCAATTAACTGTAGCACTTGACGAGAATGGTTTATTTTCTAATGCAGCAATTAGCAATATTTCACGTGTAGCTAATGAAGTAATTGGCGGTCATAATTATGCAGTATTTGATGTGATTTTAACAACGGGTGTATCATGGGGATCATCTCTTCAACCGATCACAGTCCTTCTTACTGTCACTGACAGAAGAGGTAACAGTGTAAATCTAACACGCAATCTAAATATTGCTATTGCTGATGAATCGCCTCCAGTTATTAGTAGTTTATCGCTTCAATGCTTTGGTTCTAGCGGAAATAATCTTGTAGCTTCTGGTAATCCAAGTCATAAGGCTGGCAATGTAAGAGGTGAATTAATTGTCTATGATGAATCTGGCCTTGATATTAGTAGTGCTTCTTTGGTATCATCAGATGGTAGAGTATTTTCCAATATTGGAAATCAACCATCTGGCACTATTGATGGTCGTAATGCTACAAAGATTACCTTTAATCTAGCGGTCAATTATGATGATCCACAATTCAATCTTGGTGCAAATACACTGACTGCTACTGCAAATATCGATGATACTGCAGGACAAGCAGCTACACCTGTAACCAGTTCTTGTACTATTGATAAACTTGACCAATTATCTCCTCAGATTCTTGGATTAGCATTTGTTGAAGATAATGTTACAAGTGTAAAAGATGGAGCTTGGGCAATGTATAAGATCCAAGGTACTGGTAATGCTAATATGCAGGGGCAAAAGAGCTTATCATCTTGGATTGTAATTGATACTACAATTCCTACCTCAACTGCTAATCAAGTTCTATTGTCAGTGGGTGGTCAAGAAGACGAACAAACTCTAATTATGGCAATTAAGAATCACAGATTTACTGTGCATGCTGGTTTAAATAAGGATGAGACTGTTCGAAACAAGAGCGCATTAATGTCGTGGGATATGCGTGACGGTGCATCAAGTAATCCTTTGCATCAATTCCGAGGATCTACTGAAAGCGTTGAGCTTGCATTATTAGTGAGATTAGATATTGGTGTTATTATGCTATACGCTAATGGTCGTCTAATTGCTGCAGAGCAAGCTAAAGAGAGATCATTTGTAGCATATGGAGGTTCTACTCCAACATTGAGTGTAGGTAATGCTGATCCTGTTGCAAGTAACAGATCTGTCCATGCTGATATCTCTGGGGCTTGGCAAGGCACAATATCTGCATTCAATATTTATGATTGGAGTTCAGGTGGTTCTAATAAGGTTGCTCATGAGTCTTCAGTTGTAGTTGCAAATGTATCCGATAGCAAAGCAACTGCAAATGGTAAGGTTGTTTTTGCCAACTTAGATAATGAGCAAACTACTCTGTCATTCAAAGAGAATAATGTCAATTCAATTGATCATGTATCAACATTTGCAAATGTTTCTACTTTCAATAAGAACATTGCTTATGATCAAAACCTCGGTGATAACACACAGGATATCTCCTACCAAGCATCTAGTACACAAAACTCTAATCCTCATTCTTCAGTACCAGGCGCTCCTAATCAATATAATGATTCAGAGACTTTAACGATTAGAAAGGTTAACACTGATGAAGAATCGCCAGTAATTAATGATTTGGTAATTACTCATGAGACAGCTAATGGTGGACCTAAGATTCTTGGTGCCTCAGACATTGTAACACTAGGATCTTCTTCTACAGAAAGTATTTTAGTTACAATCGCTGCTACTGATAACGCCGCATCTGGTGTCGCCGATACGGAATCTTTCAGTATTACGGTTGGTGGAACTACTTTGTCTACCACCAAATTGGCAGGATCTGGTTTACAGCACAGGCTTGTTTTGGATTGGGAAACACTCAATGGTATTAGTGGACCAGGCCATGGTGATTACACACTAGCAATTAGTGCTAAAGTTGTTGATCATGCCGGAAATAAATCACTTGCCAAAAATGAGAATCTCACGATTAGAGCTGTTGACCAAGAAGCTCCGGAAATCACCGGTGCTGTATTCCACACCGGCGGATTAGTACGCACAGGTGACTTAGAAGACAATAACCTAGTTATCAACGTTAGTGTATCGAGCGCTTCGCCAAGTGCTGAGGTTGATATGACTGTAAGATACACTGACAATTCGCATCATTTGAACGGAAGCGCTGTCTCAATTAATCCAGTTGGATCTGTGTATGCAGGCGGACCAGGTATTTGGACAGGAACTACTCATGCTCCAAGAGGTTTCACAGTAATTTCAAGCAATGCATTGCTCGGTGTTTATGAAGCTAGAATGAAGCGTACGTTTGTCTACAGCGAGCTTTCATCTAAGGGATCAAATCAGTACAGAATGGATGGATTGAACCAAGAAGGTTGGACAGTAACAGTTACTGATGGTAATAATCAAAGTCATTCTAAGAACTTTACAATTAACGTAACTGTTGTTGATGATGTAAATCCAGGAGTCCCTAGTGTTTCATTGAGTCCTGCGACCTTTGTACTCAACCCTGGAGATCAACAGCATGTTGTTGCAACTATCACAACTGCTGACGATAATGGAATTGAAGTAAGTGGAGTAGAATTGTTATCCTCAATGCATTCAGCAGGTGCAAATGATATTGCAGTATTGGTTGGTAATGCTGCTATCCTGGATGCTACACCAGCTAATCCTCACCCTGCAAATAAAAAGGTATTTACTGCAGCCTTTACTGTAGATTATTCAGATGTCACTGGTACTCACTCTATTGCAAAGGAGTACAAGATTGGTGCTAAAATTACCGATCTAGCAAACAATTCTAGTTTGATATTAGATGGAGCTAGACTGGTAATTGAACGTGAAGACACCGAGGCACCTGAAATTGTCTATACTAAACGATATCATTACTCTGCTAATTACAATACCTATCCTGCACTAGCATTGAATAGTGGAACTTATAATGTTGTCAACGTTAGTAATACGATATCTCAACCAGATCTTAGGTTTACTATTACCGACAATGATGCACTCAATCCTGCAACTATTAAGATGCACCAATCATTACCAATTGAGGCAATTTCCACAAATCCAGCATTGGCTGTACCAGCTGGTGGCGTATATTCCGGAGCAACAGAGATTGCAATGAATGTTGTCGGTGGTGTATATCAACCAGCAAATCCAGTTTCATTTAATCCTGCTAGCTTTTCTAAGTTCCATAGAAATGGAGATGGTCATTCGTATTACGTATGGGTGCGTGTGCAAGCAGAAGATATGGCACAGAACAAGACTGAATTACACATTCCTTTCAAGGTCAATAAAGTAGACACTGCTGATCCAAGTGCAGTAGTTTCAGTTAATACCACACAGAGAAACGGTGCAAATGAGGTAAATGGAGTAGCTTCTGGTTTCGTCACACACGTGGCTAACTCAATTGTAAGAGCAAATCTCAGATCTGATAGTACTCATGCTGTTGTGCAGGTAAGAGTGGTTGCTAGTGATAACGACACAGTAAAAGCAGTAGGAACCGCGCCTACCGGCAGTGTTATTCAAGCTTCAGCAACTGGTCCAGTTATGATTGGTGGTGTTTCAACATACACAATTGAACGTGTATATGCATTCAATGACAATGATCATCTGGGTGATAGATTTATTGAAGACTTCAATGTGATTATTGAAGATGAAACAGGAAATACTAGAGCTCATAGAATCCCAGTTCATATTAATGGACAAGATGTCATTGCACCTTCTATTAGTATCACAATGACTACTGAGGGTAATAATGGTTCAACTGAGTTGAAGTATCCAGGTGATAATCTAACTATTGTGGTTCGTGCCGAAATTACTGACGCGGGATCTGATGTAAACGTGGGCACCGTTCAACTTGTTGGCGCAAGTGGATATTCTTCACTAGGTCTTGTAAATGGCAAGTACGAGTGGAGAAAGACTGTAACGTGGTCTAATTCAGTACAGTTACCATTAATTGTAACTGAAAGTGTTTCTGTTCAAGCTGAGGATAATGATGGAAATGCAAGAATTGTGAATGGTTCATTGGATTACAGTATGACAAGTAACTTGAACATGTCACTCAATGCTGGTCGTATCTACCTAGAAGAGGATGGAGCTTATGGTTTAATTACAGAGGCATCAAAGGCTATTAACCCTAATACAACATATAATGTTAAGTTTGAGTGGGTCATTCAAGATCCTAACAATTTGTTAGCTCCAAATAATTCAGATGTTGTTATTACGGGTGCAAGTGCACCTTCTTTGGTAGGTAACGTAACAAAGAGTGGAACTGCTGGCTTGCAGACATACACAGCAATTGTTGCTATTGATACTAATAATATGACAAAGGGACAAAACAATAGTATATCTGTACAGCTTACTGCGAGAGATCCATACACACAGACTCGCTCATATACCCTAACTCAGCAATTCTTTGTTTGGGATTATGAGACGATTGATGAAAATAATGATTACTACATTATGTATGCTGCAAATATTAACCCATCAATCACTAAGTTAACTGATTCTAATAACCAAATTAAAGGGTATAAAATGCTTGCAAAATCTACTGCATTCTCGAATGTTAATCCTGTGCAAGTTAACTATCCTACTGGCCAGGTTAAGGTTGAGGCTAGACCATTTGAAATTATCAAATATGCTGCAGGTAGTAACGATGTTGTAGAAAGCACTGAAAGCTTTAAGGTCGAAGCTGATGTCTACGCAGATAGTAATGGTACTGTAGATGCAGAAGTAATTCTGGAAGATAAGACTGTTACAATTAGTTATGCAGATGACTTTACATTAGCTCAGCTAATTTATTCAAATATGGATTCAAGCGAGCTCACATATCAACCTCCTATCGATGCAGCAACTCCCGATATTCTTTCGAGAACCTATGGTCCACAAAGATTACTTGGAAATCCTATTATCAACGCTGTAATTTCTGCCAGAGTTGTCGATCAAGGTCTACATTCATCGTCTCCTCCATCTGTTGGAATTGTTGACTTGCAGGAAATTACTAGTTCTCTTGATCAAATTGCACTTAGAAATGGCACATTTGGGCAGAATGATATTATGCAAGAGGGAGATCTACTAGTTTTGTCTGGAACAGCACCTTATGAGAGAAAGGTTACTGATATTCATGGCGTTGAGCATACACTTGTAGCTAATCAACCTATGAAACTTCTTCTAAGACAAACCACTGGAGCAGGTATTATCTAATTTTGCTCATCTATTTTAAATAACTCATTAACATAATCCGGAAGAGTATACTCTTCTATATTATGTGCCTCGAGCCATGTAACTGTTAATGGGACAGTATTTGCATCAGGCGCCTTAGAAGTCCACTTGTCTTTGTTCAAAACTTTTATCATTTTATTGATTCTATTTACTGGTCCACCTGCATCTCTCGGTGGGCAGTGTTTAACTGCCCATTCAAATTGAAGTGCCTGGATTTTTTCAAAACCAGAAACCAAGCACATATGTGTCCAACCTGGACCTTTACTAGTGGTATACTTAGCACCACCTTTTATTTCAGAATTATGCTGTCGAAGTCTTCTTATTGGATCAGGGCTAACTCCTGCATATGTACAACCACCATTACGTATAAGGTAAAATTGCCAGTTATTATCAGTCATTTATATTTGATAATAACTTGTTTTTATATTCTTCAAGCAGCTCTCGCAAAAAATTGTCCTTCTTCATCACGATTATCATCTTTATTATATTTGGGGGTTTGCAAATATTGAGAATATTCTTCAATAAGATTTTTATCTTCCTTAGATTTGATATCATCAGACTTATCTTTAGACTTGCTTGTCTTTGAATCAATAGAATCACATTTATATGGCAAGTTAGATCTTGGTCCTTTGTAAGGAAGATATGGTTTGCTAATTTTCAGCCTCTTAGAAGCAATCATTGGTTTCTTTTTCTGCGGGTTAAAAGGTCGGTGGTTATAGCAGTTCATGCCTGTCATAGAAAGCATGATAATCATGACAACATATCCAAATTGCATTCTATTATAGAAGTCAATGGCTCTATATCCTACTACAATATTTTCAAAAAGTATTAACAACAAAAATCGCACTGAAAAATATTCACTACCAATGGTTCTTTTATTAAAAAATTGTTATAATTTATAGATAATCTTCATGAGTATAATAATGACAGAATTACCTAGCGAAGAGCTTTTATGTCAATTAATACAAGAGGTAAAATTAGATGAGCAAAAAAATGCTGAGTTTTGTCATCTATGTGGACACTCTCAAAATAATCACAAATCTACAAGTCATCAATTTACACCAGCGTTAGAAGAATATAGATGTATAACTTGTGGTTTATGGTTTTATCAACATTTAAACAAAAAAAGTAACTGCTTTGACGAGTATATAAGAGGATAAAACATTTTTAGATGTTGTATTAAGGGCATAACGACGAAATTAAAAAATTGAATTACGAATATTTGTTACACGTCGTAAATATACACAAATATGTTTAATGTACAAAACAACCCGTCGGCCATGTATAACACCAACCAGATGTGCGATGCATCGGGTTCCAATCCGATGATGAATCCGATGATGAATCCGATGATGAATCAGATGATGATGCAGCAACAACAGATATTGCAAATGATGCAGCAACAAACGCAGATGCAAGAGATGCAGATGAAGATGATGACGATGATGAATAATGAAGATGAGGAATCTACGATGGAACAAAAGAAAGACAAAAGCAAAAATAAAAAGCAGAAGCGTGGCGCCGCTCAACAACCCACCCAGCGATCCGGCGATACAACGGTTAATCAATTAGTAGATCAAGCTCAGAATCTTAGGGCAGCGGAGCGGCAAATAGGTCCGAAAGTTGATCAAGATCCATATATCGAAGCATGGGCGGATAAGAATGAGTATGAACTACTAAAAATCATTAATAGGTATCTAGAGGTGAAAAATAGTGCATTAGCATTCGAGTGTTTAGAGTTCACTGCTAAGAAATACAAAAATCCTCTTGCCCACTATTACCTCGGTATCTGCTGCCGCAGAGGCATTGGCGTCCTCAAAGATAAAAAACTCGCAAGGAAATGGTTTGAGAAGGCCTCAGGTCAGGAACTTGCAGAAGCTCAATGTGCTGTGGCTATAATTGACTTCTATGAAGGATCATACATTCATTCTCCTGGTATATGTAATTTCGACAATGTGAGCAGATTGTTAAAAAAAGCTATACAACAGAATTATGAACCGGCTATTATTATTATGGATACCATAAATATGGTTGGTCCTAATCCTCACCAGTTGTCGGCTCCACCACAGCGATTAGAAGAAACTATGAACTTTGTAAATGATTCACAATTACTACAGAGTCTAGCAAAACACCGTGCAACAATCTATGAACCTGAAAAATCCCAAATTAAAATGAATAAACAACGTAGACTTACAAAGGCCTATAGAGGTTCAACATATACACCAGATTTACATCCTGACCATCAAACATATATTGACGCGTTGCATAGAGAACTGTACACGCGTAAAATAAAACTAAAAATGGAGAATGGGAAAATATATGCATGTAAGGCAGATATTGAAGGATTCGTTGAAGAGTTATTTATGGTTAGACTTACTAAAAAAAACGGTAGTAGGTATGGGGACAAAATACGCAGCTATATAACAAGTACAAAAAAGTATCCAGAAGATAAATCACATTTTAATAATCTTGAAGCATTCGAGGAGCACCAACGACGTCTCGTAGCCGAGAGGGAAAAGAACAATGGTACTACGCAAGTATATGGGGGGTTAGGCGTTATCTAGTAAGGGTATCTTTTTCATTTTATGATGATGTTATAACTAATCGTCCATCTTGATTTTTTACAGGATTCTTACGTCTGTAGTAAGTAATATTATATTCAGAGGGAATGATATATTTATAAGGGTCAATTTCAACTGGAATCTTATTGAAGAATGCATTTGAGTGAAATCTTAAAAATGGTAACGAATTAGTAGATCGTAAAACTCGATTAATACCTTCTAAGAAGCATCTAGTACATAATTCAGCATAACCTCTACGATATATGTAACCGTCATTTTCACAATAATCATTATCTTCATCACTATAGTCACTGCCATAATCATTAGAATCAGAATCTGAATCACTTGTGCTTACTACGGGTGGCCATGTGTATCCAAGGCATTGGTGACACCTACATCTATCCTTAACTTGCCAACAAATTGTAACTTTATCAATAAAGGCAGTATCAATAATTCTCTCTACTAGAACTACAGGCAGTTTTTTAAAGTGACCATTCTCACGGATTGAAGACAAAGCGTCTTTATAAAGAAGTTCCCTCACATCTCTGTTGTTTTTATTACAACATTCACACTTCATAGTTGATACTAATTTAGAATATTAAAACTAATATCAATTCTATTACTTAGATAAAATCAATTTTATCATTTTTTTGATAAACAATTTCCGGTTTTTTTATCCCTTCTTGTACCATTAGGGCACCGTCTTCTAGTTTTTTTATCAACTTTTTTGACCACAATTGTAGGCGTTTTCTTTTTAGTAAATTGCTGTACAATTTTAAGAACCTTTTTCTTTTTTTCTTTTTTCTTTTTTGGTTCACACAACTTTGTCTTAGGATTACGTCGTGTTCCATTAGGACATCTTTTTCTAGTAGGCGTCTTAACCTTTTGTTTTTTAAGAATCTTAGGTTGAGGAGACTTTTTGGGAGTAATTTGTCTAGGCTTTGAAATAAGTTTAATTTTAGTCTTGATTCTCTTGGGTGCTTTAATTTTTCTACATCTATTAGTCTTAGGATTTAGTTCTTTGCCTGGAGGACACTCTTTCTTTTTAATGGTACCTAGCTTTTTATTAGCGACTGTATTCTTTTGAGTTTTATTTCTAGGTTTGATACATCTACCAGTCTTAGGATTTCTAACTAAATGCTTAGGACAAGGATCCTTATATTTTAATTCAATTGCTAGTCCAGTTGATCTAGTTGTTCCAACTGAATATCTGATATCTTTTTTAATCAATCTCTCTAGAACTTGTTTGTAAGCGGTCTTATCTTCTACCTTGATTTTATCTTTATCAAGTTTAGTCTTTAATTTTGCCAAAGTCATTTTGGGATCAAGTGATAATTCAGCTTGGATTTTTAAAAATGGTCCAAAAAATCTACGCATTTCAGCAATTTCAGAATAACTTGCAGTTCGGCCAAGTTTAATCGCTCTTGCAGCAGTTTCACCATAAATATCTGAAAAATATTGTTCTACTTTCTTGGTAATAAATGTAGCATAACCACGTGCCACTAATAATAAATAATTACCAACTTTAACTTTTGCTCCATATTCATGTGTTAAGTAACCTGTATTTTTATACAACATATCCAATAAAATCTGCATTACCTGCCTTGTGGTAAAATCTGGATTAGATAAAATCATTTCTGTGGTAAACATACTCCAAATAGAGCAATAACCTCCACCTTCAACCTTATCATCTTTAAAAATATTAGCGTATCCTTCTAGCGATTGAATACCGGTTAAATAAGGGCATACTTCATCCGAAAACACAATATTATATTTTTCACTTTTTCTAGGAAGAGTTTTATTAATCATATCAACTACATTAGTGTATGCTTTATTGGGATTCATACGCGGATGACTAGTTCCTAGCCTACTACCATGTGGTTCAACAACTTCAACAGTATGGTTTGATTTTCTTACAACCAAAAGATTAGCATGTGAGCCACCCTGAGCATCATTTCGATAATCTCCTGAACCTGGCCAATGTAATCTTACAGGAACGACAACGATTTTTCTATGCTTCAAGCACTTGTGAATCTTCTTAGAATAATCTTGTAAATACTTTTGATATGCCTTCCATTTAATTTTATCAATAGAATTAGGTTTTACATATTCAAAACCATATACCTTAAGCACCATATCTCCTACATGTTCGCATATATCAGGTAATATATTACAAGGTGGGTTCACATCAATAATACAACTATTACCATATTTATTGAAAAGATACATGTAAAACATAGAACGCAGATAGTATTGACGATTTATACCCCAGGCTGCTAACTCTTTTTTATCTTTATCACCTCCAGCATTAAATACAGCTAGCAATTTTTGTAATCTTAATGCAGTTTCTTTTGAACTTTCAGTAATATTAGTGGGTAATTTTGGGAGTTTCAAGCTCATCTTACAATATAAAGAGAAAAATGAAATGCTTTATTAATTACATGGTGATTGCACTAAGACAAACAACGAACATGGCATCTATGGCAGGACAAATCAAAGTAGCAAGCACAGTGGGTAATACAATTGTACGTAACACTACTATATCTCAGTCATCAGGACTAAGAGCCAGGCATATAAAAATGCACGAAGATGGTAAACACCTTATGATGGATGCAAATGAATCTGAAGCTACTCTAAATGACGCAATGGAGTTTATAAAAGAGTATGCTAGAGAAAAAATCGAATCATTAGGAGCTCGGATGGAGTTTACTTCTAAATGCAGCCTATTTGATTGCAAGCAGCAGCTAATTGCATCTGGAGGTGAAATAAGAGGAGGAATAGATTCACGAAACAAAAAGGTATCAATGAAGCCAGATGGAGGCATCATTTGGGCTATACTGAAATCCGGTAAGAAGTATCCAGTCTTCATTGGTGAAGATAAGGTTCAAGGCACAAATGATTCTAGACGTCAGGAAGGACTTGGCAGACAAGCAACAGGTAATGCTATTGAGCGTGCTGCTAAGAATATAAGAGGAAGCGAGATGCTTTGTCATCATATGAGTACTTTCCCATATGTTATCTTCGCATCTGGTTGTGATTTCCATCATACCGAAACTATAAGCAAGCGTCTTGAAATGATGAATATGGGTGTACCAAATCATTACATTGAGGTTACACCAAGTAGTACTCCTGAGACTCTTAACCCACTTATTGAAGTAGTCTGCAATAACATTAATGTCCGGAAAATGTCAGGGATAGGGATAGCCTCTATCTTTGTAAAGGCACATAAATGGGACCAACTCAATCATGGCTCTTCACGGTGGCGAAAAAAAGAAATAATCGCCTTCTCGTGCAAAGTGATTGATCAAACGATAGCATCGATAGATTGGGAGCAAGAGAACATGGGAGCTGAACCAAAAAATCTTTTGGTTGAAGTAAATAAAGCAGAAGAAAAATAAAAACAAAAAGACAAAAATATAGTTAGTTTTTTTGTTTTTATTGTGTTTTACCACTCAGGATGATAGCCAAATTGAATAGGCATGTGTGCAGGACGGCAGAACAGCTTCAGATCTCTTGTTTGATGAATGAAGAGATCATTTTCTTGTCGCGTAAAGTAAGTCCATATTCTTGCAAGTTCTCTTGATGCAGCTCGACAGTTGCATCTGCATCCACCACCCCAAGGCTCGCAGGTAAAGGCACATGGTTTTGTCATAATAACGAGCTGAAGTTCATCCTTAGATGAACGTCGAATGAATGCAGGCTTATTTATTTGGTGACGATGACAACAGTTGCAGTCATGCATATCTCCTATAAGTTCAGGGATGATATGTTTCAGAAACATGCGATTTTTTTCTCTGAAAGCATCTTCAGATGCGCCACTTCTGGGAAGATCATTGAAGTTGTAACATATCTGGATATTATTGTACATTCTATGTTTCGATGCAACAAGGAGCTCTTTTTGAGCTTGGTTATGTTTATCTTTTTCCTTGTCAAGTCCTACGAAGTAGGTGAACAATATTTTTTCTGCAACATCGTATGGGAAGTGCTTGAGAAGGCCACACCAGAACTGAATAGTTCCGACGTATTTGTGTCCGAGAGGGTGATACATAGTGCTGAAGGTCATTTGTTAGTCAGTTTAATTCTGCAAACCCTATAACAAAAAGCATTTCAATTTTTCATTAGATAGGAAACCCATTAATACTAGTATTTTGCCTACATAGATTGCCTACGTAATTTATAAACTATATTAAAAATAACTACCTACTTTGGCTAAATAAATCATTTTTTTTAACGTTTTTCAAAGAGTCTCAAATATTACCCTTCCAGGGTCTGAAAAACCTCAAATATTCATGGGTCTTGAAAAGTGATCAAAAAACGTGATTTATTTAGACGCCCTAGAGAAGAAAAAATGTAAAATAAAAAAATTATGAAGGATTGTTATGTAGGACTAAAAAAAAGGCACTATAGATGAATAAGTTTAAAGGTTAAGCAACTTTTCTATGTACCATATAATGATACATAATGATACACAAAAAGTTGCTAAAAGTTGCTCAAAAGTTGCTCATGTATTCTATTGTAAAAATTGTGACTATGGTACGTCTAAAAAATCTTCGTGGACAAAACATCTTGAGACCAAAAAACACAAGGCTGCACAAATGATACATAATGATACACAAAAAGTTGCTAAAAGTTGCTCAGGAGATAGATTCGAATGCGAATGTGGAAAATCTTATAAGTTTCATAGCGGGTATTATCGTCACAAATCGAAATGTACATGGACTCCTCCAGTAGAAAATGATAAGCTTACGGATATTTCTAATGATGATGATTCTATTACCATGAGTAAAACAGCATTAACAAGCCTAATGGCTGAAATGACTAAAGCATTGCTACCTGTAGTTGCAGAAGCAGTTGGAGATAAAAGCTCAATATCTGGAAGTGGATCACACAATACGATTAATAATCAAAAGATATTCAATGTTAATCTGTTTTTAAATGAGGAATGTGCTAATGCTATGACAATACAAGATTTTGCCAAAAAACTTCAACTTACTATGAATGATCTAGATAAAGGTAAACCAGAGTATTTAACAAATGTGGTATTGAAAAATCTTCGTCCATTAGCTGTAACAGATAGGCCATTTCATTGTACAGATGCGGATTCAGCTAAGTGGTTTGTTAAAGATAGAGAGAATGGATGGGAAGAAGATAGTGGTGAAAAGATAATTAAAACAACCGAGCATGGTATTAGACGTCAATGGCCTAGTGAGTTTGAAAAGGAGCATCCAGAATGGAATGCAAGTGAAAAGTTACAAGAAAAGTATGTTAAAATTGCAGGAAATACAAGTTCTCAGCTTAACAAAAAAGAGAAGGATAAAGTATTAGATGAGGTAAAAGATATAGCTGTACTGAATGAAGATATAATTGAGCATATAAAAACTTCAACATAAGGGTTTATTCGTATCTATTAGCAATTTTTAAAAACTTAATCTGTAGCCATAGGATCTTCAGTATGATCAAGATCAGTTTTAATAGCTTTCTTGAGATCTGGTAGAATATATTGAGTCCACGTAGAATATGAGCCTGTCAAATCAGCGTTAGATACATGGTGTGTAACAATATTTCTAATAAAGACATCATCTTTATGGGGGTATTCATCTTGAAAAGCACAAGATAGAATGGAAATGGTCTCTTGTAGAGTTGGGCATTCTCTGTCTCCGTATGAGTCAAGCATAATTGTTTAATTGATATAGTTATTATTAGGAATTACTCTATCAATTTTTTGATAATTACTTAGACTTTTTGGTCGCCTTACCTATAAAGTAGTAGACAGCACCAAGTCCAGCCCAGATAGACATGGCAATCGCTACAGATTTATACTTAGACATCTTCATCTGTGTAATAAAAAACCAGTTAGCAAATGTTGCTAAGAATAATACAGACATCATAACAAGCAATTTCCATGAATATTCAGCAATCTGTGATTCTTTGACAAATACACTAGAGGGCATACCAATTGGTACACTAGCAATAATACCTGCTAAAGCAGGATTATTTAAATGATTAGAAAAACCTGTAATACCAGCAACGGTAAGACCACCAATAATAAATTGGCCAGGTAATGAGTTAACAAAAGTTTGAATAGCAGATCCTATGGTCATCTTATACTTTACGTTGAGTTTTTTTATTTTTCTTATGTTTTTTTCGTCGAGTTTTCTTATTTTTACAGAATGTGGCATGCGCTTTAAATAAAGGATTAAACTTTTTGGCAAGAATCGTTCCTGCTTGAATACCTCTTACACTATTTCCCATCTTATCTAAAGGTGGGGATACAAGGCCAATACCACCTACACCTTTAATAATAATAAAGATACCTCCTCCTACACCACTCTTAGCAGAAATAGCACCAACATCGGTATCCCACTTGGCAGAATATTCATATAATCCTTCTCCTCTTAGAGCTCTGTAAGTGTATTTTGCAGCGTTTTTTGAAATAATACGATCTCCAGAGTGAGGATGTACACCTCCTGTTGCAAAAACACATGCCATTGTGGCAAGATCTTCTGCAGAAACATTTACTGAACACTGAGAAGTATAAACATCAACAGTATCATCTACATCTCCATAAAATCTATCAAAGCTTTTTAATAGATAAGATAAAGCCATATTTGTTGAATTAGTAGCACCTTCAGACTTGTAGACAGGTTTATTAAGAGAAAGTTTTCTTCCGGCGTATTTATCCATATTAGAAAGTATTTTTTTGCGGAATGCTTCTTTGTTTTTTTGATAAAAAAGACTAGTAGTGGCAATTGCACCTTGATTAACAAAGGGATTTATTGTATGAGTAGGAGTCAAAACTGCACCGATAACACTATTAAAAGGCAAAGAGCTTCCCATATTACCTATTTTTTCATTTATAACATTAACACCTAACTCATCTGCAGCCATAGCAGCGCTAAACACTTTGCTTATAGACTCAATTGGCACGGTTTTATTAGATTGTCCTGCTTTAAACACCCTACCATCACATGTAACAAAGCATATTCCGAACAAATTAGGGTCTGCTTTAGCTAATTGAGGAATGTATGTTGCTACATTACCACTTTTATTAGGCTTAACCTTCTTATATACCTTATCAATAAATGCTTGAATGTGTTCGTTTGAAGTATTCATATACATTATAATAATATTTTAGCATTTTCTCTCCATGAAACTATTTATAAGGTGTTCAAACGAATGTATAATAGCAGAGAAACCTGTTTAACAACGAATTGTGCACTGTATTTTAAGAACTAGTACAACAATTTTTTGTATGAAGATAACAAAACTCTCTTTCAGGCTTTATTCGGTCGTGTTTTGGAGAGATTTTAATTAAATTATTGTATTCAACGATCAAATCTCCTATTTTATCAAAAAGTGACCCTACATTTTTGGATGTTTTTGATGATATTTCTATAAAAAGAGCACTTTCATCGAAGGCAAATGATGAAGCATTAATATAATCTACCTTTCTTTGTTCTTCTAGGTCTAATTTTGATCCTACAACTATACATTTAACGTTAGGTTCATTAATTTTAAGGTTGTGAAGCCAATATTTTGCCTTTTCAAAGGAATCCATAGATGTGATATCATATACTACAACACCAACTTTTGCGTCTCTGTAGTATAGGGGTACAAGTGAGTCATATCTTTCTTGTCCGGCAGTATCCCAAACTCCTATTTTTAGTTTTTTACCGCCTTTTTCAATAGTGCCGACTGCAAAAGAGGCACCGATTGTTGATTCAGTATAATCAGTAAAGGTATTTTGTATAAATCTCTCTAGAATAGAAGATTTACCAACACCAGATTGTCCTACAAATACAACTTTATTTTCATTACAACTCATTTATATAATATGATAAGAATAAAGGGATCACATTATATGTTTATCGGCGCTTAGTTTGGCGTTTTTTTTGCCTGCGTTTATTTTTCTTTGTCTTTTTACGCTTATTTCTGCGTCTTTTACCACCAGTTCTAATCATGTCTTCAGAAACAGAAATGGCTGAAAGCTGGTCATTCCTTCTACTTTCAGCAGCGGAAGCTAGAAGATTTCTATTTACACCTGATAACATATTAGGTGGAGGAACTTGCAAACATGAAAACATGGATGATCCACTTGATGGTTGTGCAACTAGTGAACTCTGTGAAGATTGTACTACCATACTACTAGGTTCTTTTCCAGTATTATCAGGCAGCACTTCAATTTCAGGTCCACTTAATTGATCAGCTAATGCTTCTACGGAAGCATTAAATCCATCGCTATTACTAACAGCAGCCATAAGAGCTTGGGTATGCCGTGCTAAGTCTCTAATGGCATTAACATCCGTAATATCCTCGTTAAGAGTATTTCTAGCAGCAGTCAGATAAGCTTCAGTACCTTGTATATCATTGGCTTGAGTACCAATTTCAGCAGTTTGTGTAGGTTTTTTTCTATTATTAAATGCATTTAGACTGATACCAGCAGCAAGGGCAAAAGTAGAAAGCATAGCAAGAACAGCACCAGTTATGAAGATACCCGTTGCTTCAGTACCTTTTGCACATGTTTGATCAAAGTTATTAAATCCTTCGGCCCAATATCCTAGAGCAGTAGTAGTTCCTCTAGTATCTGAACAGAAAGCAGGTCTAGAAGCTGGGTCTACATTAGAGTAGGCAATAAAGATATAAAAGTTTTCAATAAATCTACTAAATGCATCCATGCTATATAATTGTTTAGCTTCTGGACCAGCAGCTTCAAGAACAGCACTTGCAGCATCTTGAATACTTGGTATAATGCCATATTGACACATAACAGCAACAGCCATTAAAGTGAGAAGATATAACTTGACCATGAAGGAAGAACTGACACCTCCTTTTTTATTTTTTCTACCACCTTTCTGAGAAATAATCTTCTTAATAGCAGAACCAGCCCCCTTCATCACAGACATTTGCATATTATTATAATTCGCTTTACACGACATAGTATATATATTAATGGTACATAATTTAAGAATGAACGAAATATTTATAATAATATTAAAGCAGGATTATATTATAATACTATAAATGAAGCTGGGTGTAGTAGGGAATGGTTTTATTGGAAATGCTTTGGTAAAAGCGATGGAAGGTAGTGATAATATCACTGTATTGGCTTATGACTTAAATAGTGAGTTATGTTCACCAAAAGGTACATGCCTAGAAGATTTGATGGACGCAGATGTAATATTTGTATCTGTTCCAACTCCAATGAACGAGGATGGATCTTGTTGTACTAGAATAGTGGAAATAGCAATAGCCCAAATAAGGAAGTTGAATTATTCTGGAAAGATAGTTTTAAGATCAACAGTGCCTCCTGGAACGTCGAAGCGTTTGGGATGTTTATTTATGCCAGAGTTTTTAACAGAAGCTAAGCCAGTAGAAGACTTTATTAATAATGACAATTGGGTATTTGGAGTTACTAACAATGAAGAAGAAGAGTTTTTAAGATCTTTGATCACAATTGCCCATGATGATGGTTGCGTAAAAACCGCAAACTGTTCGTTTGTCTCTACAGATGAGGCAGAGATGATTAAAATGTTTAGAAATGTCTTTTTGGCGGTGAAGGTGAGTGTATGTAATGAATTGGAAGATTGGTGTAGACAGGAAGGAATTAATTATGATAATGTACGTGAGATAGCATTTTCAGATAGAAGGATAGGCTTGTCTCATACATTAGTTCCTGGCCCTGACAATCGAAGAGGATTTGGAGGGACATGTTTTCCTAAAGATGTTTCGAGTAGTATAAGTTGTATGGAGAGAAGTATAGTTATTTCAGCTGCTCAAGAGAGAAATAATACTATCGATCGTCCAGAACAAGACTGGCGCGAAGACAAGGGAAGAGCGGTAGTTTAAAAGTATTTTATATTCAACATAATAATAAATTACATAACATTAATTATTATGATAAATGGTAAGAGAAAAAATGTAAAAATATTTAACAAGGTAACAATATATTCAACAAAAATGCATTTTCAACAACATTAATATAACAAAAACATAATAGCACACCATAAATGGTAACAAAAACACAATTAATGTATCAAAAACTGTGACAAAACTTCAACTACTACATAACACTAGAGAATATAAATCAGAGAACATTATCTTACCTAGAAGAATGTAGGCAAAATAATGAAAAACTACTCAAAAACTCACTAAACTACAAAAAAACACCAGAAAATTACTTAATAACTTCAAAAAGAGAA
>NZDM01000001.1:6012-9483 GCA_002690085.1 Flavobacteriaceae bacterium | reverse complement strand
TAATCATTGATGGTAATCAGACTGTTACTATTGTGAAAGAAGGCTATGAAGAAAATCCTATCTTCAATTCAACAGTAATTGATATAAATTCTGAAAAAGTAGGCTATTTGATGTACAACAGTTTTGTGAATGAATTCGATAGTGAACTAAATGAGATATTTGGTGATTTTAAATCTCAAAGTATTGATCACTTAGTCTTGGACTTAAGGTACAACTCTGGGGGAAGCATTCAATCAGCAGTTGCTTTGGGAAGTATGATTACTGGGCAGTTTGAAAATCAAGTTTTTACAACTTTAAAGTACAATGAGACTTTGGAAAGTAATAATTTAGATTATAATTTCACTTACACGCTCAGTAATGAAGAAATTATAAACAGCCTAAACCTAGACAAGGTTTATATTTTAACTTCAAACCGTTCAGCTTCAGCAAGTGAAATGATGGTTAATAGTTTAAAGTCATATATTGAAGTTATTCAAATTGGAGGTCAAACCGTAGGCAAGTCACAAGCGTCTCAAATTGTATATGATTCACCAGGTTTGGTTCGAGAAAATGTAAATCCAGGCCATACCTATGCCCTGCTTCCATTAATAGCTATCACTGTAAATAAAAATGATGAAACAGTGCCACCATCTGGAATTATACCAACCGTTAATTTATTAGAGAGCCCTGCCTACTACGGAACGATCGGTGATTCAGAAGAGCCACTATTAAAGGCCGCTCTTCAAAATATTCAAGGCAGTAATAGATTGGCTTTCCAATCAGAAATCGAAGCACCACCAACAGACTTAAAGGCTTTAAGCCCATTGGAAACTTTAATGTATATAGAATGAGCCGTCAAAAATGAATAAAAAACACTTTGTTATAGCACTTATTATGATTTTGGCAGCTATTTCAAGGCTGATTCCACATCCACCAAACTTTGCGCCTGTCACTGCCATAGCACTGTTCAGCGGATTTTATGTGACAAATAAACTCCTTGTTTATACACTTCCCATTGGTATAATGATGATTTCAGATTTATTTTTAGGATTTTCAAGTATNTCTTATTTTGTATATGGNGCNTTTNTGNTGGTCAGTTTNATTGGAACNCTTTCTAAGAATCCTNNAATTTTTANAATCGTGCCCTGCATTCTATTNAGCAGCATCAGTTTCTTTNTAATTACCAATTTTGGCGTTTGGATANTTGGTGGTTACCCCAAAACGTGGACAGGTTTGGCAACATGCTATACAATGGCNATCCCTTTCTTTAAAAATTCTNTGATGGGAGATTTTTTCTANACTGNAGTGATGATTNTATGTTANTTACTGAGTCGAAAAACCTTTTTAAGAACCGCTTGAGAATCCTTAAAATGTTCTAAATAAATTGAAACCAAAGTAAACATCTCCATCTGACCAGTCTCCAGCAGCAGCGGTCATGGCGTTGATGGAATTCATGGGTTGTGANTTAGAAAATANNAGTTGGAAAACATGACCACCNGTTTCAATGTCGACACCNATTCCAAGAGGATTNTTGAAAATTGAAGCATCTNCTCTATTGAAATGATAGCCATAATCTATATTGATGGAGGTACGNTTGGAAACTTTATATCGACCGCCAAGACTGAGCGCGTACTGGGTATTTTCTTGTTGNTCAAAAACAACTGTATTTTCATGAAAAATTGTAGGTGAAAAAAGCAAGGACAANGCATTNTTGAATTTTTTAGAAATTATAANCTGGTTGAAATAGCCCATGCGGTTGCTAAAGGNTAGTGTTGGATAGANCTCTTTNTCTANAGAAGAATCCAAAGTAATAGAACAATAATAGACCANTGTGAAAGGAAAATTNNCGGACTGTTTAATCAACCTGGATTTAAACCCTAAATCAAAAGTTTTCTTNTATGAGGTTCTTGAAAAACTAATATTGGAGAAAGAATTTAAACCATAAATNAAATTTAATCGAGTTACCGCATCGTCTAAACCAAAGAAATTATCAAANCCATATTTGATACTTCCAAACCTATGGGAAACCGAAAAAGAAAGTTCTTTTGCCGAAACGAGTTTGGTAGACTCAAAATTAACAACTTTCAAGCTCTTAAACGCAGCAGANACCCCTTNANTGNTATCTTGGTAATCAATGGCCTCTAATAANTCNGTTTGAGCANTTAAACAGTGGTTNAAAANCAACAGANACAGAAAAAGTTTAATAGNTNATTTCATAGAAAAAGTTGGATTAATTATTGATTNACNATNGAACAATCATTTAATTTATACTCNTGAAAAANTTCATCGTAACCAATAAATTTTCCCAAAAGCCTTATAGTATCTCCAACTTTCACATCAGAAATANCATTNTTAAACTTACAAAATATTTTTTTATCAACTATTAAAGCAGATTTTTTNACTGTTGTTACANCTCCACTCAAANGAATGTTGTTTTCTGATAANTTTGATTTATTTGNNGTGNTATNCNTTGAAAATTTATAAATTAATTCTGCAGAAGACAATTCAATTGAAGGCGNTACTCGNTCTAAAAAAAAACAGACNTAAACAGTGGTACTGACCACAACAAAAGCAATAATTAAANCCACTACTTTTCTCANAAAAGGAAAGTTTAATTATTTAATTTTTCTAAATCTAAATTTATAGAAACATAAATCTTTTCGGGAATTTTACTGCGAACAATTCTAGGNACTTTAATATNAAAGTCCGAAACAANCAATTGGAATTCGCCATTGATACCAATTCGGTTGTTCTTAATTTCTACAATTAGTGGGATTTCATTAAGTTGTTTTTCAACACCGTGAAAGGACAAGACACCAGAAAAAAGACAGGTTTTTGAATCCTGAATATCAAAATTGGAAATTTTTCCAATAAATGTAGTCTTGGGGTGAATATCTGATTCAGCGTAACTTTCATTGAAGTGTTCTTCCATGAGAGAATTTTTAAATAAAAAACCTTTTACCAATGCCAAAACAGCAATCTCACCATCGTCAGCATTTAAGATGGCTGAAACTGAACTATTTTCAGCTTTAACTGGAACAAAAGAATTGAGTTTTGAATCAAATGTGATAATGCCATTACGGGTCAAATACTGCTGTTGAGCCTGTAAATTTAANGNCANGCTAANGCCAATAACAATCAANAAAAAAGNNATNAATTGTTTCATATTNTAGAACTATTTANTCTGTNACANTGATAGTNCCAAACATAGAAGCTNCGTGCGGATCACANACNTATTGCGTGGCTCCNACTANTGTAAATTCATGCATAAANTGATAGCCAGCAGTGCTAATNNATCCAGAATCAAANGATTCAACCCCNGAAGTNGATCTAAGGTTATGNGNGCCNCTTCCCCAAGTCCAACGAACGGTATCNCCAACTTTTATATTTAATTGTTGATTTGNACTAATGCTGGAGTTTGCCCAAAATAAATCATGTAATGTNACATCAGNAGTANNAGGAGTTAAATCAGAAATGCTNTCNTTNTCACAA
>NZDM01000001.1:0-6007 GCA_002690085.1 Flavobacteriaceae bacterium | reverse complement strand
TACNANNANTNCNAAAATTAANANGANTGCTTTGTATTTCATATCANATATTTTAACAAATATATCTAAAATNAAACTTTAAAATTGTTAAAATATTGACAATACTCTAANGCNATTACTTGCTTAAATACATCTTTCGCCTNGNGTACANGTCGTAAAATTCATCGTCCTTNAGGCTATCTATGAATAAAATGCTCTCACCAGTGCTTTTCATTTCTGGTCCCAATTGTTTGTTGACATTNGGAAACTTATTGAAAGAGAAAACAGGTTGTTTGATGGCATAGCCTTCCAATTGTGGGTTGAAATCAAAATCTGTNACCTTGTTGTGACCNAACATTACCTTGGTGGCGTAATTAACATAGGGCTCTCCATAAGCCTTGGCGATGAATGGAACCGTTCTAGAGGCTCTTGGATTGGCTTCTATAATGTAAACCATGTCATCTTTGACTGCAAACTGAATGTTGATCAATCCAACAGTATTCAGCGCAAGCGCAATTTTCTTGGTGTGGTCCTTAATTTGTTGAAGTACCAAGTCACCTANGTTAAAGGGTGGTAAAGTCGCATTGCTGTCTCCAGAGTGGATACCACANGGTTCAATATGCTCCATAATCCCAATAATATAAACATTCTCCCCATCNCATATAGCATCAGCCTCTGCTTCAATAGCGCCATCCAGATAATGATCCAATANNAGCTTATTNTTAGGAATTTTTCGAAGTAAATCAACCACATGGGATTCTAATTCTTCCTTGTTTATTACAATTTTCATGCCTTGGCCNCCTAAAACATAGGAAGGTCTGACTAAAATTGGAAAGTTCAGTTTGTCTGCCACTTGCAAGGCTTGGTCNGCCGTTTCAGCCGTATCAAATTCTGGATATGGAATNTTGTTGTCTTTTAATAAAGTAGAAAANGAACCACGGTCTTCCGCCAAATCTAATGATTGATAACTGGTTCCCAAAACCTTAATACCATAACGGTCTAACTTTTCTGCCAGTTTAAGCGCAGTTTGGCCTCCAAGTTGAACAATAACGCCTTCCGGTTTTTCATGTTGAATGATATCGTAAATGTGTTCCCAAAAAACAGGTTCGAAATATAGCTTATCTGCAGTGTCAAAATCGGTTGATACTGTTTCAGGATTACAATTTATCATAATGGTTTCGTAACCACATTCAGCGGCAGCCAAAACGCCGTGAACACAACAATAATCAAACTCAATCCCTTGACCAATACGATTAGGACCAGACCCTAATACAACAACTTTCTTTTTATTAGATACAACACTTTCATTGTCTGTGTAGGTGTTGCCATCTTTAGTCGTCATTTCACTCTCAAAAGTAGAATAATAATAAGGCGTTTTAGCCTCAAACTCTGCAGCACAAGTATCTACCAACTTATAAACACGGTTAATGTGAAAGGTCATTCGTTTTTTATAAACTTCACTTTCCAAACAACCCAGCATATGGGCGATTTGACGGTCTCCGTAGCCTTTTTGTTTAGCCTCTAAAAGAAGGGGTTTCGTGATGGTTTCAATGTCNAAATTCGAAATTTCCTTTTCAAGAAAATACATTTCCTCATATTGTTTTAAAAACCACATGTCAATTTTGGTGATTTCNTAAATTCTGGANAACGGAATCCCCATTTGAATNGCATCATAAATCACAAAAACACGGTCCCAGCTGGCGTGTTTGAGCTTNCTNATGACTTGATCNTAGTCTTTATAGCCTTTTCCGTCNGCNCCCAAGCCATTGCGTTTGATTTCTAANGATTGTGTTGCCTTNTGTAAGGCCTCTTGAAANGAACGACCGATNCCCATAACCTCTCCNACAGCTTTCATTTGAAGCCCTAGTTCTCTGTCACTNCCTTCAAATTTATCGAAGTTCCAACGNGGTATCTTGACAATCACATAATCCAAAGTGGGTTCAAAAAGAGCAGAGGTTGATTTGGTGATTTGATTTTCTAGCTCATCAAGATTATATCCTGTTGCTAATTTCGCTGCGACTTTGGCAATTGGATAGCCTGTGGCCTTGCTCGCAAGTGCTGAGGAACGGGAAACCCGTGGATTGATTTCTATGGCAATGATGTCCTCGTTTTCATCTGGACTTACAGCAAATTGAACATTACAACCCCCAGCAAAATCTCCAATGCTACGCATCATATGAATGGCCATATCGCGCATTTTCTGGTAGGTATTATCACTTAAGGTCATGGCAGGCGCGACAGTGATAGAGTCTCCTGTATGAATGCCCATGGGATCCATGTTTTCTATGGAACAAATTATAACAACATTATTATTGTCATCACGAAGCAATTCTAATTCATATTCTTTCCAGCCCATAAGCGCCTTGTCAATCATGACCTCATGTATGGGTGAAATCTCAAGACCACGCTTTAAAAGTTCATCAAAATCTTCTTCTTTATGGACAATGGAAGCACCAGCGCCACCTAATGTAAAAGACGCTCTAATCACAAGGGGGAAACCAAATTCTTGTGCAATTTCCTTCCCTTTTAGATAGGAATTTGCAGTGGCTTGAGGGGCCATTGGAATGTCAATTTTTAACATCAATTCTCGAAACTTCTCGCGGTCTTCTGTAATGTTTATCGCGTCAATATCAACACCAATAATTTCAACATTATAATCTTCCCAAATCCCTTTTTCATCCGCTTCAATACATAAATTTAGAGCAGTTTGTCCGCCCATGGTAGGTAAAACTGCATCAATCTGTGGGTGATCTTTTAAAATCTTTAAAATGGACTTGGTATTCAAAGGCAACAAATAGACATGATCGGCCATAGAGGGATCTGTCATGATAGTTGCTGGATTAGAGTTAATTAGAATGGTTTCGATTCCATCTTCTCTTAAGGATCGTAAGGCTTGAGACCCTGAATAATCAAATTCACAAGCCTGACCAATAATAATGGGCCCTGAGCCGATGATGAGAATGGATTTTAAATCGTTTCTTTTTGGCATTTTATTAGTGGGTTGATTTCAGTAAAATATTTTTCAAATTTAAATAACCTTTAGATATAAAAAAAGGCGTTACGAACAGTAACACCTTTAATATATTAACAATTGTTAATCATTATTTTTTATGACGAATTTCAGATGAAACACTCAACTTTTTACGTCCTTTTGCGCGTCTTCTGGCTAAAACCTTTCTGCCGTTGGCAGAGGCCATTCTTTCTCTAAAACCGTGCTTATTTTTACGTTTTCTTTTGGAAGGTTGAAATGTTCTTTTCATTTTATTTTATCTTTAAATCCGAAATGGGAATCTATAAACTCTAAGTTCATAAAATCTTAAATTTATAGTCGGGCAAATATACAAAGAGTTTTTAGTTCAACAAATCTTAATTTAAAATTATTTTGTTTTGTTTTCATTACATTTGTATTCCATTTTAAAACTGAAAATATGTTTAATAAAAATATCAAACTCATCTTGTTCATTGCATGCATTGCGTATGCAATTTATCAATTTATAGAGTCTTACATAGGTAACGGCATTATGTTTGTTTTAATTGGACTTACTTTTTTGTTTTTGTATTATAAAAACGAATTCATTTTATTGGCGTTTTTAAAACTTAGAAAGCAAGATTTTGCTGGAACTGAAGCTTGGCTAAGTAAGATCAAAAATCCCCAATCTGCTCTAACTAAAAAGCAACAGGGCTATTACAATTTTTTAAAAGGAATCATGGTGTCTCAAAGCAATATGAATGCCGCCGAAAAGTTTTTTAAAAATGCTGTGAATCTAGGACTCTCGATGGACCACGACCTCGCGATGGCTAAACTTAACTTGGCAGGGATTGCATTTACAAAACGACGAAAACTGGAATCACAACGATTGCTTTCTGAAGCACAAAAGCTCGATAAAAGGAACATGCTCAGCGAGCAAATTAAAATGATGAAGCAACAAATGAAAAAGGCCTCCATTCCCAACCAGCATTTTGGACAAGGAAACGCAGGTCGAAGACGTTAATTGTTTGAGTCAATACCATTCCTTTCTGGTATTTCAATGGTATATTTTTTTCTTGATTTATTGTTTAAAAATGTCTCCCTCAACCAGGGATTGTGAATTTTTAATTGCTTGTAATTAATACCAAACCCTTTAGCAAATTGTACAAAATCACTAACCGCTGTATCAATCTCCACTGAAAATGTCGGGGGGTAATTGTACAAGTCTGCATCCGTATAATTAAAGCCATATTTCTTGGCATTGCTTGTAATTTCCTTGAGTGCTACAATTCTAAACACATAACGACCTGTTTCTTGTCCCAACAACATATCGTAGTAATTATCGACCGATTGACGCTCTAACTCCGAGGCAATTCCATTCATTCCTGCGTTGTAAGAAGCTGCAGCAAGTGTCCAAGAACCAAATCTTTCTTTGGCTTTTAATAAGTATTTACATGCCAATGTGGTTGATAATATGAGGTTGTTACGCTCGTCAACATTTGCGTTAACTTCTAAACCATATTCTTTAGCAGTAGATTTCATTATTTGCCAAAATCCTTTCGCACCAGCAGGAGAAGTAACATTTTGTAGACCACTTTCAATTAATGCTAAATATTTAAAATCGTCTGGAACTCCGTACGATTTTAAAATAGGTTCTATAATAGGGAAGTACTTGTGAGCGCGTTTAAGCAATAGAAAGCCATTAGACTGCCAATAGGTGTTTACCAAAAGCTCCCTATCCATTCTTTCCTTTACATCTGGAAAACTTAATGGCATTAACTCACCCGAAAAATCAAGTTTTTTTGGCAAAGGAATTGCGTATACATTGTAATCAGACAATGGATATTTTTGAAAATTTTCTTTGTTTGACTGACTTTTAAAAGACGAAGATAAAAGGATCAGTAAAACAAGTGCAAATAGAAAAAAATAGGTGAATTTTAAACGAAACATTTTGTGATAATTTTGTAAGGGACAATTTAAAAAAAAATCAACAACGGAGGAGTTGAGTATTAGACTAAATAATGCTGTCTTGAATTGAAAAACTGTTAAAGTTCAGAAAATCAGTAGTTTTTTTTGTAAATTTGCATAGAATTTTTCCAACAAATACAAACTTATTGTTATGCTAACAGCTTCAAATCTTGTGGACAATACCTTTTTGCGTCAGTATGAAGTAAAAATTGGTACCAATATGGCTACCATTGAATACTCACAACAAGAACGAAAAATTTTTCTTACAAAACTCAACATTCCAGAACATTTGGCTTCTCAAGAATTTTCTGAAGATTTCATAAAAGTTGTTTTAGAAAATATTAGCGAAAAAAACATCAGCGTTGTACCAACAAGCCCTCCAATTGCAAAGTTTATCAAAAGAAATCGACGCTATAAAAAAATGTTACCAGTAGGCATTCGTATCTAACAGGACACTAGCGTTTGAACAAATTCAAATCGAACCAGTCCATCGCCATCAATTTTAGTAAGTTCAATTTCATGCAACGTATTTACGAGTGTGGGGTTCCATGGCGTTTTTACTTTGACATAGTTTTCTGTAAATCCATGTATGTATCCTGATTTATTTTCACCTTCAAATAGAACGGTACGAATTGACCCTAATTGACTTTCATAAAACGCCCTTCTTTTTTTTACGGAAAGACCACGTAATAATTTGCTGCGCTTTGCTCTTATAGTCTTGGGCACTGCATTTTGCATGGATGCAGCCAATGTATTGGGGCGTTCGGAATATGTAAAAACGTGCAAATAAGAAATATCTAATGTGTTTAAAAAATTAAATGTTTCAAGAAAAAGTGCTTCCGTTTCTCCAGGGAAACCAACAATAACATCCACACCAATGCAAGCATCTGGCATTTTTTGTTTTATCACGGCGACGCGTTCTTCATATAATTCTCGCATATAACGTCTTCGCATATTCTTTAAGACTAGATTGCTTCCACTTTGAAGTGGAATGTGAAAATGCGGCACAAAACAATTACTTTTTGATACAAAATCAATGGTTTTGTTTTTTAATAAGTTGGGTTCAATAGATGAAATTCGAAGGCGCTTGAT